>NZ_WKCD01000128.1:0-14310 GCF_021606625.1 Pseudomonas sp. PA-4-8C | reverse complement strand
TTGCTCAGCTACCCACAGATCGAAGGGGACGAACGCCCAGGTTTTGCCGAACGCCTCAATCTCGCCGGCGGGATCTTCGGCCAGGTATTGCGGCTCGATGAATTCCAGGGACAGGTCTACGTCGAAGCTGTCCTGGTCGAGCGGTTCAACAGCAAACAGCGGCGCTGGCAGTTCGTGGCGGTCCCGGTCGGGATCGTGGTTTTCCAGCCAACTACCTACCAGGGCCATCAGTCGCGCCGGGTTGCCGGTGAAGCGCTCGAGGGAGAACACAGCCCGATAGCGCATGTCAGCCATGTGCAGGCCGTCGCGGTCGGGCTTCCAGATCAGCTCAAGGCTGACCTGCTCGGTCCAGCTGTCGAATAGCTCAGGCGCCACCAGGTTACGGGCCATCAGGTAGGCGGTTAGCGCCTGCAGCTGGATCATTGCAACGACGCCGTAATGCGGCCGCGGCCTTGTAGCGCACGCACGGCCTGCTGGCTGAAAGCCAGGAAGGTTTCGGCACGCTCCGGCGCTTCCTTGCCGGTGTTTTCAGCGCTTTCGCGACGGGTGACGGTGGCAAACTGGGGCAGTGAATTGCCCTTGGCACGGCTGTAGACAGCGCGTTTATAGAGCGTGACCTTATAGGCGTAAGCCCATTCTGCGGGGGTGGCCACACCGGCCGCTGCCTGCAGGTTCGATACCCCTGCCGTCTGCAGCTTCGCTTTCACGCGGGCCAGGTCGGTATTCACTTCGAACATGGCGCTTTTCAGTGTGTCGACCAGCAGCTCTACCAGGTACTCCGCCGGCACGCGTTGTTCTTTCTGAAACTCGGTCACGGAAAGGTCAGGCCAGAAGCCGTCATTCTCGATCGTCAGTTCCACAAAGGTGGTGGGTTTCCCGGAAAAGCTCATTGCTGGCCGCTCAAATAGGGCGGGGAGCCTGTTTTCAGTGGGACGGTCCATAAATGGGCGGCTCACTTCCACAGGTCCCCGCTGGGGGGGTAGTCGGTTACTCGGTGGCCGGGTTAGCGGCCGTTTGTTTTTCCAAGGCCCTGCGGACCTGTTTGATGCGTGTGTTGTTGCCGGCCTGGGCATAAAGCTCAGTGGAGCGCTCCAAATGCTTGAGCGCGATGTCCCACTGCTCTGCCTCCATGGCGCGCATACCAATCAACTTGTGGTACTTGCTCGGGATCTGCTCGGTCAGCGTCCACTCGCCGTCAACACGTGGCAGCAGGTCGGACAGATAGGGCTCAGGACTGCGGCTGGCGTTGTACTCGGCGTAGGCCCACTCACACACGGCGTCGGCCACAAAGGTCTGGATGTCGCGGCGCTTGAAGCGCTCCGGCATCTGCTGACCCTGCTCCATCAAGAAGTCAGCCAGTTCCAGGGCGTCTTCGAACTGGGCCGTATCGAACAACCAAACCATGACCTGCACCGCAACGCGGTTAGGGAAGTTCAGGCCCGACTCGCAGTAGCGCTGGACGTATTCCTGATACTTGGGCAGCAGCTCTTCGCGCTTGAGTGCCTGTCGTCCGGCCAGCCCGTTAATGGCGCTGATTCGCTCCAGGTCCTGGTCCAACGCCGCTTCCTGCAGTAGCAGGTGCTTGCGAGCATTGGCGGGACTGCTCAGTGCATCGGCCGGCGTATAGGCCAAGCTTGCAGCAGCGGACATCGCCGCTACTGCAGAGCTGCCCAAGGCCAGGGTGCGACGCTTGTGCGCCAGGGCCAGACTCACGCCGCCACCAATTCAACGTTTTCAGTGAACGCGATTTTTTCCAGCTGCTCGATCACGTAGCCTTCGTTGCGGCTGTTGTAGTCCTCGACGCGGGAGCGCTTCGGGTTCTCGATCGTCTGCTTACGCCAGCTGGTGTCCTGGTAGTAGATCGACAGGTTGTCCCAACTGGTGACCAGCACTGCGTTGACCGGGAAGTTCGGCACGCTGAAAGCTGGCAGGCCACCATAAGTCGCAATCACCTGGGCGTTTTCGATGCGCTCTTTTTCGGTGGGCGTGTCGCCTTGCTTGGTGTACAGCTTGGCCTTGTCAGAGGCGAGTAAGTCAGTGCCGATGATCGCGACCAGGTCGCCGTCTTCGCGCAGGATCTCGTCCACCATCTGCTTGGTGTCGTGCACCAGGGCATCAAGGTTGGCGTAGTCACCGCCAGCGCCCAACGTCACCTTGCCGGCGGTGGCGCCCTCTTTGAGCACCTGCTGCGGGGCCTGCTCGCGCAGTTGCTGCAGCCAGCCCTTGTTCACGTCCTGCAGCTTTGGATTGGCCGCCAGATCGGTCTGAGGGGCGGCACGGGTTCCGTGGAAGCCGATAACGATACGGTCCTGGGCGATGCGTTTTTGCACTGCAGCGGAATAGCGCTCTTTGAAGTCGGGAAACTTCGCCCAGGCGTCGATCTTGGCGTATGGCAGACCTACGTCAGACTGGGTATCAGCCAGTTCGTAGGTGGTATTGTCCAGCGCCGAGGCGTCCTTGGCTTCGCGGTCGGTGGTCTTGGTATTGGTGCGGCCAGTGACCGGACCATTCACACCGATAAAGACTTTTTCGCCCTTAATCTCACTCACCGGGACGACGTTGATACGTTCCAGGAAGTCGGCTTTCGCGGTGATTGCGTCGTTCAGTTCCTGGGCAATCGTCGGGTCGACGCTGAACATGCGGGCCGAACTTTGGACGCCATACGCTTCGGCGATCGCTTCCTGCAGCTCGGCATATTGCTTGGCGCCACGGGCGCTTAAAGGCTGGGCCATGTCAGAGCACCTTACGTCGTGGGGCGGCTACTGGGCCGGGGTTGCGTGGCAACTGGCGACCTGCGGAAGTGTTCTGCAGCGCAGTGAAACGCTTTTCCAAAGCCGCCATGCTCGCCAACAGGGCCTTATTCGTGGCCGCGCCCTTACGGCTGAACTCACGTTCGTCTTCTGCTGTAGTGACGATCTCGTCTACGGCCGCGCTCACGTCGTCGATGGGTGCCTGGTCGGGCTCTGGTGCGTCTGCGGCGGCGGGTTCAATCACAGCCTGAATGCCGGCAGCGACGACAAGCAGCTGCTCCAGCAGGGCTTTAAGCGCCGTTGCGGTAGCTTCATCCATTGGGGGTTTGCTCTCAGTTGGGGTGGTGGGTTCGGCGGGCTCGGCATCCGTGGAAAAGCGCTTGAACAAACCGGTGAGCAAGCCGATCAACTTGCCGACCTCGCTTTGCGGCTCAGCTTCAAAAGAGCCCAGTTCAACGGACGCGGCGTAGTACGTCGCTTTATTGGTTTGGCGGGAGAAGTACAGTTCTTGAGTGCCAAGGCTTGACGGTGTGTCGGTGACCGCAAGGCCGGTCAGGTAGGATTTGCCGCTACCGGCGAAATTCGGCCAAATCTCAATACTGGTAAACAGCTTCTGCCCCTGGTCATTCAGGTACAGCAGCCGATCGTTGGGCTTGAGCTGGGCCTCCAGAGCAACTTGCCCTTCCTCCAGATCATCGCCCTCCTCGACCAGCCGGACCGCGTAAACGGTGCCGAAAGAACCTTCTGCACGCTGGTGTTCACACCAGATCACAGCCGTATATTTCGACGGCTTGTAGGTTTCAGCGATATCGCGCAGTTCCTGGGGAAGGATCTCGCGACCATCGGCGGTAATGCCGCTGGTGGCGACACGTTTCCAGAATGAAACAAGGGAACGGGGCATGGGCGATAACTGCGCTCAATCGGTTGAATGAGCCGCCACGATAGGGAGCCGCCAAGCCCCAAACAAACGGTTCAAATGCGCGTTTCTCCTATATCAACGATATAGGTGGATCACGGAATTTAACCCCGCGTTTCCGGCGTTTTCGCCGCATAGACTGCGGCCCATGTACTACTCGACCGAAGTTAAAGAAGCCGCTAAACGCCTGTTTCTGCGCCGCTGTAAGGCCAAGGAAATCCAGGCGCAGCTCAACCTGCCCAACATCCGCATCGTCTACTACTGGATACGCCAGGGCGGGTGGGAGGACATGCTGTCGGACGAAGAACCGCTGACCGCCGTCGGCCGGCGAATCACGCTGCTCCTGGACAAAGCCAGCAGCCTGACCAAAGACGAGCTCAACGAGCTGGACCGCCTGACAACGGTGCGCGAGCGCTTGTTAAAGCAAGCGGTCAAGCCGTCGCCGGCACCGGTCGGGGAATCAGGCAGCGAACCGCAGGAACGCCGCCAGGGCGCGCGTGGCGAACGTTCGGGCCGTGGCGATAACGGAGGGAAGAAACGCGAGAAGAAAGCCAAGAACGACATCAGCGGGCTGACCGAAGTCGACTTCCTGGATAAGTTCATCAGCAAGATGTACCGCTATCAGCAGGAGCTGTTCGCGGCCAAGCAAAACCCGCTGACGTGCCGTATCCGCAACATCCTGAAAAGCCGCCAGGTGGGCCTGACCTACTACTTCGCCGGCGAAGCCTTCATGGATGCGGTGCTGACTGGCGACAACCAGGTGTTCCTGTCGGCCAGCCGCTCGCAGTCGGAGATTTTCCGGAGCTACATCATCCAGTTTGCCAAACAGTGGTTCGACATCGAGCTGACCGGCAACCCGATCACGCTCAGCAACGGCGCCGAGTTGCGCTTTCTCAGCACCAACAGCAGCACCGCCCAGGGCTACCATGGCCACGTCTACGTCGATGAATATTTCTGGATACGTGACTTCGACAAACTCAGCACCGTGGCCAGCGCCATGGGCACCCACAAGAAATGGCGCAAAACCTATTTCTCGACGCCCAGCGCGGTGTCGCACCAGGCGTACCCGTTCTGGTCCGGTGAGGAGTTCCGCAACAGCAAACGCGGCAAGAAAGCTGGCGGCACTTGGCCCACCGAGGCGTCATACACCCAGGGCGCGCTGTGCCCCGATGGTCAATGGCGCAAGACCATTACTCTGGACGACGCCATCGCCGGCGGCTGCGATCTATTCGACCTGGAACAGCTGCAGCTGGAGTACGACGAAGACAAATTCCAGCAACTGTTCTACTGCAAGTTCATCGACAGCAGCCAAAGCGCGTTCGGCCTCAAGGATCTGGAGCGCTGCTATTCCGACCTGTCGCTATGGGAAGACTACGACTCCGATCTGGATCGGCCTTTCGGCAACAGCCCGGTGTGGCTTGGCTACGATCCGAGCCGCACACGAGACGACGCCACCTGTGTGGTGGTCGCTCCCCCACTGGAATCCGGGGCGAAATTCCGCATCCTGGAAAAACACAGCTGGCGTGGGCAGTCGTTCAAGTACCAGGCCGACCAGGTCAAAAAGCTTACCGAGCGTTTCAATGTTCAGCACATCGGCATCGACACGACCGGTATCGGTTACGGCGTGTTTGACCTGGTGCGCGACTTCTACCCGCGTGCGACCGCTATCCATTACAGCCTTGAAACCAAAAACACTCTGGTACTCAAGGCCCAAGACACGATCCAGGGCAGTCGCATCGAGTGGGACGCCGGCTGGACCGACATCGCCCAGGCGTTCCTGACGATCAAGCGCGGCACCACCACCAGCGGTCAGGTCACTTACAGCGCTTCGCGCACGGACGCCACCGGTCACGCCGATATCGCCTGGTCGATCATGCACGCCCTGTTCAATGAACCCCTCAACACCAACAAGCGGCGCCGTAGCCGCTATGTCACGAGCGGAACCAATGCCCAAGCCACGACACAAAAAGCCCCAAGCCAGCCAGCAGGTACAACAGCCACAGCCCATGCGGGCGTTCACCTTCGGAGAACCGGAACAGGTGCTGTCCGGCAACATAGGCGAGTACCTGGGGGTATTTCTCAGCGACGACGGCGAAATCTACAAGCCGCCGGTGTCGCGGGCGGGCCTGGCCAAGCTACTGCGCGCCAACGCACACCACGGCGCCATTCCCAAGTTCAAGCGCAACCTGCTGTTGCGTGAATTCATCCCGTCCGAGGGCTGCAGCACGCAGACCATGGGCCGGGCGAGCCTGGATTACATGGTGTTCGGGGAGGCGTATTTCTATCGTGATACCAACGCCTTTGGCGAAGTGCTGGAGATGCAACACCTGCCCGCCATCAACATGCGGGTGAAGGTCGACGGCGGGTTCAGGATGCTGCTGCCAGACAGCAAGTACATGGACTTCCACCAGGACGAAATCGAACACGTCCTGGACTACGACGTGGAACAGAACATCTACGGCGTGCCCGACTACCTGGGCGGCCTGCAGGCCCTGTTGCTCAACGAAGCCGCCACCCTGTTCCGCCGGCGCTACTACAGCAACGGCGCGCACGCGGGTTACATCTTCTACACCAACGACCCGGACTTGACCGAGGAAGACGAAGAGAACCTGCGCGCCCAGATCAGCGCCAGTAAGGGTGTGGGCAACTTCCGCTCGATGTTCGTCAACATTCCCAACGGCAAGGAAAACGCCATCCAGATCATCCCCGTGGGGGACTTCCAGGCCAAGGACGAACTGGAGAAGGTGAAGAACATCACGCGCAATGACGTGATCGCGGCGTGGCGTATGAACCCTGCCCTGGCCGGAATCATCCCGGAAAACAGCGGCGGGTTTGGGGACATTGAGAAGATTGATCGCGTGTACACCAGCAACGAAATCCGGCCGATCTGCCAGCTATTCGACCAGGTTAACGAGACGTTGCGAAGGGATAGACGGTTTACGTGGCGAATTTTAGAAATATAGATATTTCAACTATATGAACTTAAACCAACAGCTTTAAACATATTTAAATCTGGCAAAATAATGGCGCTTTGCTACACCCTGGGGAGGGATAAATGCGAGTTACTTGTAAATGCGGACATAAGGGTCGAATTGCCTCCAGGGAGGCACTTTCAGAGGATTTCGCAAAACTCTATTGCCAATGCCTTGATGCTCAATGCGGTCATACATGGGTCGCGAATCTCACTTTCTCACACACTATAAGCCCATCAGCTCAAACGTTTGAGCGGATGCTCTATGACCGACTTCGAGAACTGCCAAGAAACCAGCAACGCGAACTATTTGACCGACTGGGATCCCAACCTGCAGTGTGAGTGACAACCGCCGGCGTCATTAGTCGACGGTTGAATTTTTGCGAGTAGCTATTGACGATCTATCTTGCCGTAACTCATGACCATAACCTCAGTCACTCGGCGAATTTTTTGTTGATCTCTCTCGCTCATCGAACGGATGAGTTCAATTAAGCGACGCTCAAGATCATTTAGATCATTCCAGCGAGGCTCTTTGGTTTTCGAGGCCATACAGTCATTTTTAACGTGATCCAACATGCGTATTTCTCCATAAATGCATTGCTGGATCGAAGGTATCGGCATCGAATAACTTTTAAAGTTAAAAGGTACAAAATGCCCAACCTAGTTACGAACGGTTTCACTTTGGCTGCCGTGCAACATCGTCGGCCATGGCTTTCAAAATCCGAAGAATCGTGCGTTGGTCGTCTTCGGGGATGCTTCGAAAGTGCGCAATCACCTTCTCCTCTAGGTCGCTCAGTCCCGCACCTACGAACCGTCGACCACAAAGCACATAAATTGTGTCCACTCCCAACGTGGCAACGCCCGCGAGATATGACGTGTCTGGATTCCGGCCACCGCGCTCGTAGGTTCCTTGGGTATTGCGGTTCACACCCCCTGCCTGCGCTAAGTCCTCCTGACTTAGGTTCAACCTAATGCGTTCTTCACGCAAACGGTCGCCAACAGAGTCATCACTCCCTGAATCAGATGCACAATTTTTCAAGCATCACCCCTGTACAAGACCAAATTAACGTGCATAATCACCACCAATGAACACAAAACAACCCGTTTCAACAGGAGTGAACACACTATGCCCGCGCCCGTTACACCGGAGCAAGCCCGCGCAGCCCTTGATAGAAAGGGCATGAGCATCGCTGAATTTTGCCGAATCCATGACCTGAACAAAAATTTGGTCAGCGACCTTTTAAACGGGCGTCGAAAAGGTCGCCGCGGGGAGGCACATCGCGCAGCCGTCCTCCTGGGGATCAAAGACGGCGTGATTGCACAGTAATGGCCAAGGCTCTAAGGGAACAGCAGAAGATGAAAAATCAGGTTCTAAAGACACGTCGCGAAGTGGTCAGTGCAATTATTTGCACCTTAGAAGGTGGCCGCGAATGCGCCGCCGCTCGGATCGGCTTACCGCTCAAGAAATTTGATAACCACGCCTATGAGAACAACAACTGCCGCCCTTTGACGGATGTGCAGATTTTCCAGTTGGAGCAAGTGACCGGTACCCAGCACCTACCCAACTACTTGGCGGCAATGTACGGCGGCATGTTCGTGCCCGTGATCCATCCAGAAAGCCTGGACAACGTGGAGATGTACACACGGGCTATGCAAAGTTCGGCCAAGCAGGGAACGGTCGATCAAGCCATTGCACAGGCCCTTGAAGACGGTGTGATCACCGATGCCGAGGCCGAGTTGATACAGAACGCTCACACCTTACATATAGCGGCACGAACCGCCGAAGTCTTTGCCGCCATCGATCTCTACCGCGCTAAGTCGGGGAAAGCCAAATGAATACTCAGACCAACACCCCGGATTACCAGGAATGCATACAAAACGCTGCACTGGCTTTCCTTGAGCGCCATCAGGCCGAACACCTGAACGACATTTCGGCACTACTCAACCGCACAATCAATCACCTGGTGAGCAGCTTCGACGTCGCGGAATCGGTTGCAATCAAACTGACTTCCCTTGCCCACATTGAGCTGGTGGAAATAGCGTTCCGCCAACGCCTTGATCTGGACTACAGCAGCGCCACTGTTGTGGTGATCAAAGACCCCATCAAAGGGGTTTGCTGGTCCGTACCAGTCAGCCTGATCTATGAACGCATCCTGAACGCTCCAGACAACGTGCGTTTGCGCTCCGCAAACTCGTAACCCCCAACCAAACCGATCGCCGGCCCCACACCCTGTGGGTTTGGGTGAAGTGCGCCCGAAATTGAGGTTTAACGATGGCAAACGCCTTAATTGTCACCACACAACTGCCTCCAGCAGAGGCCGAAGCGTTGCTGGCCAACCTGCGCGAACAGTATCGCTTGAGCCTCAATGAACATTGGTACGCCGACCAATTCCGCCTTGTTGCGGATGGTCTGCGCCACGGCGCAATTCTCGCCCATGTCCCGGTGATGGCAGCGCAAAAACGCCTCATGGCCGCGCTCTCTCACAGCCTAAAGGCAGCGAAATAATGTCCCTGATGAAAGATGATATCCGTGCCCAAGTCATCGAGCGGCTACAGTTCGATTTCGACCTGAAGATCCGTACCGGCTCCAACTACATGCGCGGCGGCACATGCCCAAAATGCAAAAAGAAAGAGCTGTACGCCCGCTATGACAACCCTTGGCAGATCCGCTGTGGCCGGCCTGAACGCTGTGGTCATATAGAACACGTAAAGGATCTGTACGACGACCTATTTGAAGACTGGAGCAAGCGCGCACCGGCGACGGACAACGATCCGACCGTAACAGCGCGTGCGTACCTTGAGTTCGCCCGCGGCTTCGATGTGGGGACGTTGACAGGCTGGTTCACCCAGGAGAATTACGTAAACCATGAAACGGGCGAATCCAGCGCCACAATCCGGTTCCCTCTACCAAATGACGGTTATTGGGAACGCCTGATTGATCGCCCGGCCCGCTTCGGGAAAATGAAGGCTCGCTTTAAGCCTAAGTACAGCGCTTATGGCCACTGGTGGTGTCCACCGTCCGTGGACCTGGCCACCGTTGAAGAACTATGGATCGTTGAGGGGATTTTTGACGCCATCGCGCTGCAGCACAACGGGATCAACGCTGTCTCCGCGATGTCGAGCGTGAGTTTCCCAGCGCACGCTTTGGAGCAGCTTGTAGAGAAACGCAAAGGTAATCTTCCTCGCCTGGTGTGGGCCTTGGACAACGAGCCAACAGCGCGCAGCTACCTGCAGCGCTGGGTCAAGATGTCCCGTCAGCTTGGATTCAGCTGCACCGCTGCCCTTATTCCACAACGCGATGGCCGCAAGGTTGATTGGAACGATCAGCATCAGCGTTGGGGGTTTGAAGAAACCGACACGCGCGATCAGCGCCGTACCCGCGACCTTGCAATCGCACGCCACGAAGGCGATCTGTTACTGGCACCGTCCCCACGAGATAAAGCCATATTGATGTACACCTGGGAGGACGCTACATCTGAGTTCCATTTTGAGTTCGGGAGCCGGATGTACTGGGCGAAGTTCGACCTATCAAAACTTGAAGACGAACAACGCGCCCTACTCAAAAGTGATGATCACGACGACCAACTGATGAATGATCGCCAGGCACGCGACAAGGTTCTGGAGTCGGTTTGCGCATTGAAGCTGATCGCCAACTGTAATTTCCAGGCGCTGTACAAACAGGTGAACGATATAACCGGCGACGCTTGGTTCTATTTCCAGGTGGATACACCCAGCGACAACGCACCCGAAAAACATACGTTTACCCCTAAACAGATTTCCTCAAGCAGCGAATTCAAGGCGCGCCTCATGAACGCCAGCGCGAGTTGGCTCGGTACCCAAAAGCACCTGGACCAAATCATCGTCCGTCAGACCGAACGCTTAAAAACAGTCGAGACAATCGACTTCCTTGGGTACAGCAAAGAGCACAAAGCCTACATCTTCAACGACATAGCGGTTCAGGGTGGGAACGTCTACAAGGCCAACGACGAGGACTACTTTGAGTTCGGCCAAGTCCGCGTCAAGTGCTTGATGAAGTCGATCAAGATCAATATGGCCAGCGCTTCGAAGGGCTATCGCGACGACTGGCTACCGAATCTTTGGTTGTGTTTCGGTGAAAAGGGCCTGGTAGCGCTGACGTATTGGTTCGGCTCCCTGTTCGCAGAGCAGATCCGTGCCGACTATGAAAGTTTTCCGTTCCTGGAGATGTCCGGCGAACCGGACTCAGGCAAAACCACGCTGATCAAATTTCTGTGGAAATTGTTCGGTCGCCTCTATGAGGGTTTCGACCCGGCCAAGGGCTCTATTTCAGGCCGTAGCCGAGCAATGGGCCAGGTGTCGAACATACCGTTGGTATTGCTTGAGGCAGACCGTAATACCGATGCGGAGAATGCCAAATCGTTCGAGTGGGACGAGTTCAAGGACTACTACGGTGGCGGTCTGCTTCGAACCCGTGGCGTTAAAAACAACAGCAACGACACCTACGAACCGCCATTTCGTGCGTCCATCGTCATCGCGCAAAACGCAGGGGTGTCGGGCCACGAAGCGATTCTGAGCCGGATCACAAAACTGTACTTCGCCAAACCCAATATCACCGAGGCAAGCCGCGCAGCAGCTGACTCGTTGGTACAGACAGAGGTGGGCGACGTCAGCCACTTCATGGTCAAGGCGATGAAGGCTGAACCACAGGTCATGGCACGTTTTGCAGAAATGTATCCGAAGTATCGGGCCGAGCTATGGGCAAGTAAAAAACTCTCTTCGGATCGGATCATCCGAAACCACAGCATGTTGCTTGCCTTGGTGGACTGTCTGCATCTGGTGCTACAGGTGCCTGAACATATGGTGCGCGAAACACGCAAATACATCACCGGGATGGCCAACGATCGCCAGGCCGCTATCACCACCGACCCACAGGAACTGAACGACTTCTGGCAGGTGTACGACTACCTGGAATCTCTCCCGGGCGCCCCCCTGGTCAACCACAGCAAAAACCCAGGCGTCATTGCCATCAACCTCAACCAGTTCGCAGAGGCCGCCCATGACCACCGCCAGCGTATCCCCGACCTCGCCACCCTGCGTCGGATGCTCAAAGACGGCCGGACACACAAGCTGATCGAGGCGAGCAAGTCTACCGAAAGCGCGATCCGGGCCAACCTGCAGGCGCGTACTCCATTGCAACCCGTGCCGCAGACAGTGCGGTGCTGGCAGTTCAAAGCTTGATCGAACTTGAGAACCTGGTGCTTCACCTGGTTCGGCAAGTGCAATCAACCGCTGCCGGCGAAGGCCGGTAAATGAAGGGCGCCGAGGAGTTACAGCTCCCCGGCACCGACCATCACTGAGGGCACTACCATGCAAGCACAGCACCAAAGCAGCAGCGAATTGAAGGCTACCACATCACCGGTCGAGGGCACGCAAGCGGCGCGGCATCTGATGGCTATCCGCATCGTCGGTACCGCGCTTTTCAATTATCAAGTACAGAAAACGGCAGACGCACGTATCCGTCTCGAATCTGTCACCTCCATGGCCCAACTGCTCGGAGACCTAACAGCACGTGAAGCGGCGCTGGTCTCCAAACTGCTGGCTAAGCCGATTCGATAGATCCCTAGTAGTTTCCATTCCAACTTCTAATAACCAAGCCCCGGCCGCAGCGCTAGACTGCCCGGGGTGCTCCAGCTCACAGAGGGTTAGCAATGAACTCCCGATCGGACAACGTCCTGGTATTCACCGACCTGCAGCGCATCACTGGCTACCAACGCCGGTCTGATGTTGAACGGTCGCTGATTGACCAGGGTGTTCGCCTGTTTCGTGGCCGCACTGGACCATGGACAACGCTGGACCTTATCAACCAAGCCGCAGGCATGAAGCCCGCCGCTGCAGAGCGATACGACGCCGACATCCTATGAGGAAAGCAAGGAAGCGGAAGCATAATCCGCACATTCCCGCTCACATTGACCAGGCCGCTCTCCCAGCGGCCGTTTACTTTGACCAGCGAAATGAAGGGGTTTGGTACACCCTTCACCGTGACGAAACGGGCACACAGCGCCGGCGCAACATTGCGCCGGCGACCGTTTCACTGGCAGAGCTGCACCAGATCATGGACGAGGCTTCCAACGTTGACCGGGGAACGCTCCGCTACGTTTGCGCACAGTTCCACGACAGCGATCGGTACAAGAAGCTCAGTTCAAAAACCCACGACGACTACTGCTATTCCCGCGATGTTCTACTGAACATTCCCACCAAGCTGGGTAAACCGCTGGGGGATCTGGCCGTTCGGAAATTCACTTCTGCCCTGGTGCAACGAATTGTTGACCGACTGGCGGATGAAGGTACGCCATCGAAAGCCGCTCACGCTCTGCGCTATCTGCGCCGTGTACTGCAGTGGGGCCGCAATCGCGGCTTCCTGGAAGTGAACCCAGCCCTGGGCATTGAAGCGCCCGTGGAGCGCAAACAGCGCCGCCTACCGAATCACCTGGTCATGGATGCTCTCATCGACCGGGCAATTGCCAGAGGTTTGCTGCAGCGCAACGAGAAAGGCGGCTGTCCCGAATACCTTGGCTACGTCATGGAGCTGGCCTACCTCTGCAGGTTGCGCGGCATTGAGGTTGTAACGCTCACCGACGAAAACGAGCTGGAAAGCGGAATACTGACCAACCGCCGCAAAGGTAGCCGGGACAACATCGTTCGTTGGACGCCTCGTCTACGCAAAGCCTGGGACAACGCTAAAGCCTATCGGGCCAAGGTATGGGCCAAGCGCAAAACGGCAATACCGATCATGCCGTCACGCAGGAACATCATTGTGGCCAGCCACGGTGGACCGCTTCGTAAAACCAGCCTGGACACTGCATGGCAGCGTTTCATCACCTTGGCTCTGCAAGATGAGATCATATCGCCCGATCAACGCTTCGCACTACACGACCTGAAACGGCGGGGCATCACCGACACCGTCGGAAACCGGGCTGACAAGCAAGAGGCCAGCGGCCATCGAGATCCGAAAATGATGGATGTCTACGACCTAAGCCTCCCCATCGTTTCCCCATCAGCCGACTGAGCAAGTCAAAGGAATCAACATGAGCTTTTTAGAGTTATGCCTCAACGGCGAAGCACGGAACTGTGACGTCGATACGTTCATTGCGCAGTGGCACTCAGGACTGGCCGGGACGGGTCTGGAACTCCATGAGCACCTGGGTTTCACATGGGAGGAATACCAGGTGTGGGTTACAACGCCATCAGCGCTGGAATCCATCCTGAATGCCCGTAGGTCCTTGACTGCAGAATCCCTCTCTTCGAATTGACAGGACGTCCGGCTTCAATCGGGTCCCGTATATCGAGCAAAACCCACGTAACAAGCGTTCTAGAGCCCCCGCCGCACGGGGGCTTTAGCGTGTCCGCACGTAACAAGGAATCCCGTAAGTCATTGATTTGTATATTTTGAGCACCTAGCTTGTAATCAGTAGGTCCCGGGTTCGACTCCTGGTGCCGGCACCATACAAGGTTCCAGAGAAAGCTTTCAAAATCTCTGGAACCCGCGAAAAACCCGCCTTCTGGCGGGTTTTTTCGTTTTGGCGTTTCGCCTGCCCCCCCTGACCTGCAGCTTGCGATTTCTTGAAACGAATCCGCGCTCCAGCCTGCCGCCCATGCCAATCCAGCTACGGTATAGTCCCGCCCCTCCTTGGCGA
>NZ_WKCD01000127.1:0-14325 GCF_021606625.1 Pseudomonas sp. PA-4-8C | reverse complement strand
ATCCCAGCCAGCCCATGGACGTGCATGTGTATGCCGACCTGTCCGAGATGGGCTTTCGGCGCAGCGGCGATCACCTGTACCGCCCCCATTGCCAGAATTGCAATGCGTGTGTGCCTGCGCGCATCCCGGTGGCTCAATTTTCGCCCGACCGTAACCAGAAACGTATTCTCAAGCGCAACGCCGACTTGACCGTACACGCCACTAAACCTCAATACAGCGAAGAATATTTCGATCTCTACCAACGCTATATCGAGCAGCGTCATGCCGACGGCGATATGTTTCCGCCCAGCCGCGACCAATTTTCCACGTTCCTGGTGCGTGACCTGCCCTTTTCGCGCTTCTACGAGTTCCGCCTCGACGGCCGCCTGTTGGCCGTGGCGGTGACCGACCTGCTGCCCAATGGCCTCTCGGCGGTGTACACCTTCTACGAACCGACCGAAGAACGCCGCAGCCTCGGGCGTTTCGCCATCCTGTGGCAAATAGGCGAAGCGCTGCGCCTGGAGCTGGAAGCGGTGTACCTCGGATACTGGATCAAGAACTGCAAAAAGATGAGCTATAAGACTCAATATCGGCCCATTGAGCTGCTGATTAATCAAAGATGGGTCACGCTTAACTAGAACCCCTTGGCTTGAACACCCTTTTTCGGGCACAATGCACGCCGCTTTTGCCTGGCGCAGTTGCACCGGGCCATTCACTGGATACCGAGGGCTTTACTGCATGTCGAAAGAAGACAGCTTCGAAATGGAAGGCACTGTCGTCGACACCCTGCCCAACACCATGTTTCGTGTGGAGTTGGAAAATGGGCACGTCGTAACCGCGCATATCTCCGGCAAGATGCGCAAGAACTACATTCGTATTCTTACCGGTGACAAAGTGCGCGTCGAGCTGACGCCCTATGACTTGAGCAAAGGGCGCATCACTTACCGCGCTCGCTAAGCAAGTCAATACGAAACGCCCGGTTATGCCGGGCGTTTTTGTGTGCGCAGGATTTAACAGTCACCACTTGACTCTGTGAGAGCTGGCTTGCCTGCGATAGCGGCGGGTCAGATATAGATGCGCTATTGAAGGACCGCCATCGCAGGCAAGCCAGCTCCCACAGTTGAACGTCATTACTTCGTAAATCGTATTGCACACAGCAAAAAGGCGCCTTTCGGCGCCTTTTGCAATGTTGCAGCTAACGATCAGGCCATTTCCGCCGTGGTCTCGAACTCGAAGGTCAGCTCGCCGTCCTTCAGATCGATGTGCACCACGCCGCCATGGTCGGAGAGTTCGCCGAACAGGATTTCTTCGGCCAATGGCCGTTTGATCTTGTCCTGAATCAGACGCGCCATTGGGCGTGCGCCCATTGCCGCATCGTAGCCGCCCTCTGCGATCCAACTGCGGGCAGCTTCCGTCACATCCAGCTGCACGCGCTTGTCTTCCAACTGCGCTTGAAGCTCGGTGAGGAACTTGTCCACCACGCTTTTGATGACCTCATGGCTGAGGCGACCAAACTGGATAATGGTGTCCAGGCGGTTGCGGAACTCCGGCGTGAAGCTCTTCTTGATCACTTCCATGGCATCAGACGAGTGATCCTGATGCGTAAAGCCGATCGAAGCACGCGCCGCGGTTTCAGCACCGGCGTTGGTGGTCATGATCACGATCACGTTGCGGAAGTCTGCCTTGCGCCCGTTGTTGTCGGTCAGGGTGCCGTGGTCCATGACCTGCAACAGCAGGTTGAAGACTTCCGGGTGAGCCTTTTCGATTTCGTCGAGCAGCAATACGCAGTGTGGCTGCTTGGTGATCGCCTCGGTCAACAGGCCGCCCTGATCGAAGCCGACATAGCCCGGAGGCGCGCCGATCAAACGCGACACCGTGTGGCGCTCCATGTACTCGGACATGTCGAAACGCACCAGCTCGATGCCCATGGCCTTGGCCAACTGGCGAGCCGCCTCGGTCTTGCCGACGCCGGTCGGGCCTGCGAACAGGAACGAACCGACTGGCTTGTCCGGCGACTTGAGGCCCGCACGGGACAACTTGATCGCCGTGGAAAGCGAGTCGATGGCCGCATCCTGACCAAACACGGTGAGCTTGAGGTCGCGCTCCAGGTTACGCAGCAGCTCCTTGTCGGAACTGGTGACGTGTTTTGGCGGAATCCGCGCGATCTTGGCCACGATGTCCTCGACCTGAGGCACGTCGATGCGCTTCACGCGCTTCTCGACCGGCTGCAGGCGCTGGTAGGCACCCGCCTCGTCGATCACATCGATGGCTTTGTCTGGCATGTGCCGGTCGTTGATGTAGCGCGACGCCAGCTCAGCCGCCGCACGCAGGGCCTCATCGGTGTACTCGATGCCATGGTGCGCTTCAAAACGCCCCTTGAGCCCGCGCAGGATGCCGATGGTGTCTTCAACCGAAGGCTCGGACACGTCAACTTTCTGGAAGCGACGCGCCAGGGCACGGTCTTTTTCGAAGATGCCGCGAAATTCCTGGAACGTGGTTGAACCAATGCAGCGGATATCACCCGAGGACAGCAGTGGCTTGAGCAGGTTGGAAGCGTCCATCACCCCACCGGAAGCCGCACCGGCGCCAATGATGGTATGGATCTCATCGATGAACAGGATGGCCTGCGGGCGTTTTTTCAGCTCGCCGAGCAACGCCTTGAAGCGCTTCTCGAAATCGCCACGGTACTTGGTCCCGGCGAGCAACGCGCCCAGGTCAAGGGAGTAGACGACACTGCTGGCCAGCAGGTCTGGCACCTGGTTGTCGACAATGCGCTTGGCCAGGCCTTCGGCAATCGCGGTTTTACCCACGCCCGCCTCGCCCACCAGCAATGGGTTGTTCTTGCGACGACGCGCCAGGATCTGCGCTACACGCTCAACCTCATGCTCACGCCCCACTAGCGGATCGATCCGCCCCTGGCGCGCCATTTCATTGAGGTTACTTGCATAGGCATCCAGCGGGTTGCTGGAAGAAGAAGACTCGCCGCCCTCCTCGTCCTGCATGTCCTGCTCACCCTCGGAATGATCGCCGTGCCCAGGCACCTTGGAGATACCGTGGGCGATGTAGTTGACCACATCAATACGGGCAACGCTCTGCTGCTTGAGCAGAAACACGGCCTGGCTTTCCTGTTCGCTGAAAATTGCCACAAGTACATTCGCGCCTGTGACCTCACGCTTACCGGAGCTCTGTACGTGGAACACAGCACGCTGCAATACCCGCTGGAAGCCCAGGGTTGGCTGGGTTTCGCGGTCCTCGTCATGCACGGGGATCAGTGGCGTGGTGGAGTCGATAAACTCCTGCAGGTCATGCTTGAGCTTGTCAAGGTTGGCGCCGCACGCACGTAGAACGGTGGCGGCAGCTTCGTTATCCAAAAGTGCCAGCAAAAGGTGTTCGACGGTCATGAATTCATGACGCTTCGAACGAGCCTCCTTGAAGGCAAGATTGAGGGTGACTTCGAGCTCGCGGTTTAACATAGCTTCACCTCATACCCAAGTGGTCGGCGTTAACCGTCCTTCTCGATTTCACAGAGTAGCGGATGCTGGCTTTCCCTGGCGTACTGGTTGACCTGCATGGCCTTTGTCTCGGCGATGTCGCGGGTAAACACTCCACATACTGCCCGTCCTTCTGTGTGAACGGCCAGCATTACCTTGGTCGCCAACTCGCGGTTCAGGTTGAAAAACACCTCGAGCACTTCGACGACGAAATCCATCGGTGTGTAGTCATCATTAAACAAAACCACCTTGTACATCGGCGGCGCCTGTAAAGCAGGCTTCGCCTCTTGAACAGCAATGCCTGCAGAACCGTCGTCATGTTCCTGATCCGGGCGATCCTGATTGAATGTTAGTCGAATCTGGCTGTTTGCATGCATGGGAAAGAAAGGTTCGTCAGTGGTTCAATTACAGTGGTGGGGGCGACCTGTCAGAATTTCAACTCTGACCGCCTGGTCGCCTTGACTATCGGCGAAACGGTGTTACAACCAATAGAACCCACAGTGGGTAAAAAAGGTCCGCGCAGTCAACCTTATTTATTCGGGTTAGGACGGATAGACAGGATGATACTCCAGTGATGGAGTCTGGTGCAGAGGGATATGGGAATGGCTAGTGGTAAGGTCAAATGGTTCAATAATGCCAAAGGTTTCGGCTTCGTCATTGAAGACGGCAAGACTGAGGACCTTTTTGCGCATTTCTCAGCGATCCAGATGGAAGGCTACAAAACGTTGAAAGCGGGTCAGCGTGTCAACTTTGAAATCATTCAAGGGCCAAAAGGCATGCATGCCGTAAATATTGTTGATGCGCCTGCCACTGCAGGCGTGAAAGAAACAAAGGTAGAAAAATCAGAGAAGCAACGGGCCTGACCAGCCACTGAAATTAAGCACTCAAAGCAAACCGGCCGCCCCGATTCATCAGGGCGGCCGGTTTTCTCTGCCTGTTTACATATGCTTGATCAACGCATCACCAAATCCCGACGACGACACCAACGTAGCGCCATCCATCAGACGCTCGAAGTCATAGGTCACGGTCTTGGCCGAAATCGCGCCGTTGGTGCCCTTGATGATCAGATCCGCCGCCTCGACCCAGCCCATATGCCGCAGCATCATTTCTGCCGACAGGATCAATGACCCTGGGTTGACCTGATCCTTGCCCGCATATTTAGGCGCAGTACCATGGGTGGCTTCAAACATTGCAACGGTGTCCGACAGGTTGGCCCCCGGTGCAATACCGATGCCGCCCACTTCCGCCGCCAAGGCATCGGACAGGTAGTCACCATTGAGGTTAAGCGTGGCGATCACGTCATACTCGGCCGGGCGCAGCAGGATCTGCTGGAGCATGGCGTCGGCAATGGCATCCTTGACCACCACATTCTTGCCGGTCTTGGGGTTCTTGAACTGCATCCACGGCCCGCCATCGAGCAGGGTCGCGCCGAACTCTTCAGCCGCCACCTCGTAGGCCCACTCCTTGAAGGCCCCTTCGGTGAACTTCATGATGTTGCCTTTGTGCACGATGGTCAGCGAGTCGCGGTCGTTATCCACCACATACTGCAAGGCCTTGCGCGCCAGGCGCTTGGTGCCCTCTTTGGAGACCGGCTTGACGCCAATCCCGCAATCCTGGTCGAAACGGATCTTGGTAACGCCCATTTCTTCCTTGAGGAACTTGATCACCTTGATCGCCTCCGGCGAACCGGCCTTCCACTCGATGCCGGCGTAAATATCCTCGGAGTTCTCACGGAAGATGGTCATGTCCACGTCGCCAGGCTTTTTCACCGGGCTGGGCACGCCTTCGAACCAGCGCACCGGGCGCAGGCACACATACAGGTCGAGTTGCTGGCGCAGGGCCACGTTCAGCGAGCGGATGCCGCCGCCGACCGGCGTGGTCAGGGGGCCCTTGATGGACACCACGTAATCCTTGACCGCCTCCAGGGTTTCCTGGGGCAGCCACGTATCCTGGTCGTAGACTTGCGTGGCCTTTTCGCCAGCGTACACCTCCATCCAGGAGATTTTGCGCTTGCCGCCGTAAGCCTTTTCAACAGCGGCGTCGACCACCTTGATCATCACCGGGCTGATGTCGACGCCAATACCGTCACCTTCGATGTAGGGGATGATCGGTTGGTCAGGAACATTGAGAGAATGGTCTGCATTGACGGTGATTTTGTCGCCGACTGCCGGAACCTGAATCTTCTTGTATCCCATGCTGAACTCCATCTATGGATTGAACATCTGGCTGCGTTCGAGCCTACTCCAGATAAATGGCGACTGAAACCTCACGCCATGCTCATTTGCATCGAAAACAGCATATTTGGTGGCCTACAAGCCTGAAAGCAAAGGGAAAAGCGCCAATCTTGAGCACATCCCACCACCCCGTGCGCCTGCGACCTTTAGACCAATGGACGAGCCTCCTTTTTCATGAAGGCTCAGCGTAAGCATAGCGACCTATGTATAATGCCGCCGCTGACCAAAGAGTCACGACGGCGGACCGCTCTAGAACGTAGCCTTTCGCCAGAAAGCCGGACTATTACCATAGCCCACCCGCTTGACGCTCGACTGATGCAAACCAACATCACCGCGAAGAAACCTCGACATTTCGCTCATGGATGACTTTGAACGAACGCGCTCTACCCGGCGCATCTCGAGTTTCTGCGCACGCTTTCAGCAAAGAAGAGAGTTAATCCGAATATGCCCACCCGCTCGAAGATCATCTACACCTTCACCGACGAAGCCCCAGCCCTCGCCACCTATTCACTGCTGCCTATCGTAGAGGCCTTCACCGCTTCCGCTGATATTGCCGTGGAAACCCGCGACATTTCCCTCGCCGGGCGCATCCTCGCAAGCTTCCCCGAGCAACTGGGCACCAAGGCCATCCCGGACCACCTCGCCGAACTGGGCGACCTGGCCGTTACGCCTGAAGCCAACATCATCAAGCTTCCCAACATCAGCGCCTCGACCCCGCAGCTGCAAGCCGCGATCAAGGAACTGCAGGCCCAGGGCTACGCCCTGCCGGACTACCCTGAAACCGTAACCACCGACGCGGAAAAAGAAACCCGTGCACGTTACGACAAGGTCAAGGGCAGCGCCGTGAACCCGGTCCTGCGCGAAGGCAACTCCGACCGTCGCGCACCGCTGTCGGTCAAGAACTACGCACGCAAGCACCCGCACAAGATGGGCGCCTGGGCCGCCGACTCCAAGTCACACATTGCCCACATGAACAACGGCGACTTCTACGGCAGCGAAAAAGCCGTGCAGATCGAAGCCGCTGACGCTGTCAAAATTGCGCTGGTCGCAAAGGACGGCACCACCACCGTCCTGAAGGAAAAGACCAACGTACAGGCCGGCGAAATCATCGACACCGCCGTGCTGAGCAAAAAAGCCCTGCGCAGCTTCATCGCCGCTGAAATCGAAGACGCCAAGAAGCAAGGCGTGCTGCTGTCGGTCCACTTGAAAGCCACCATGATGAAGGTCTCCGACCCGATCATGTTCGGCCAGATCGTTGCCGAGTTCTATAAAGACGCCCTGGCCAAGCACGCGGCCGTGCTGGAACAGATCGGCTTCAACCTGAACAACGGCATCGGCGATTTGTACGCTCGCATCAAGGCCCTGCCGGCCGACCAGCAAGCGCAGATCGAAGCCGACATCCAGGCGGTCTACGCCGCGCGCCCTGCCCTGGCGATGGTCAACTCCGACAAAGGCATCACCAACCTGCACGTGCCGAGCGACGTGATCGTCGACGCCTCGATGCCAGCGATGATCCGTGACTCCGGCAAAATGT
Organism: Pseudomonas sp. PA-4-8C; assembly: GCF_021606625.1. NCBI lineage: Bacteria > Pseudomonadati > Pseudomonadota > Gammaproteobacteria > Pseudomonadales > Pseudomonadaceae > Pseudomonas > Pseudomonas sp. PA-4-8C. Next base: position 7,087 of record NZ_WKCD01000127.1, on the reverse strand, counting down.
GGGGCACCGACGGCCAGTTGCACGACACCAAGGCCGTGATCCCGGATCGCTGCTACGCCACCATCTACCAGGCGGTCATCGAAGACTGCAAGGCCAATGGCGCCTTCGACCCAACCACCATGGGCAGCGTGCCAAACGTTGGCCTGATGGCCAAGAAAGCCGAAGAGTACGGCTCCCACGACAAGACCTTCCAGATCAAGGCTGACGGCGTTGTCCGCGTCACCGACAGCCAGGGCAACCTGCTGATGGAACAGAACGTCGAAGCTGGCGACATCTTCCGCATGTGCCAGACCAAAGACGCGCCGATCCAGGACTGGGTCAAGCTCGCCGTCAACCGTGCCCGCGCCAGCAACACCCCGGCCATCTTCTGGCTGGACCCTAAGCGCGCCCACGATGGTGTAGTCGTCGAGAAAGTTCAGGCTTACCTCAAAGACCACAACACCGAAGGCCTGGACATCCGCATCATGGCCCCGGTCGATGCGATGAAGTTCACCCTGGAGCGCACCCGCAAGGGCCTGGACACCATCTCGGTGACCGGTAACGTACTGCGCGACTACCTGACCGACCTGTTCCCGATCATGGAACTGGGCACCAGCGCCAAGATGCTGTCGATCGTGCCGCTGATGAACGGTGGCGGCCTGTTCGAAACCGGCGCTGGCGGCTCGGCTCCAAAGCACGTGCAGCAACTGCTGGAAGAAAACTTCCTGCGCTGGGATTCTTTGGGCGAGTTCCTGGCCCTGGCCGCGTCCCTTGAGCACTTGGGTGTGACATACAACAACCCGAAAGCCCTGGTACTGTCCAAGACCCTGGACCAGGCTACCGGCCAGTTCCTGGACAACAACAAGTCGCCATCGCGCAAAGTCGGCAACATCGACAACCGCGGCAGCCACTTCTACCTGGCGCTGTACTGGGCACAAGCCCTGGCCGCCCAGACCGAAGACACTGCACTGCAAGCGCAGTTTGGCGAATTGGCCAAAACCCTGGCCGAGAACGAAGCAACCATCGTTGCCGAACTCAACGCCGTACAGGGCAAGCCAGTGGACATCGGCGGCTACTACGCGCCGAACCCAGAGCTGACCAGCAAAGCCATGCGCCCAAGCAACACCCTCAATGCGGCGATTGCCAAGTTGAAGTAAGGTTGTAAGGATGCAAAGAAGCCCCGGCCAAGTGCCGGGGTTTCTGCTTGTAGGGACTTCATTGAAGAAACCCAATCCAATGTGGGAGCTGGCTTGCCTGCGATTGCAGTCTGTAGGAGCGAGCTTGCTCGCGAAAAACTCAAAGGCGCCGCGTTCATTCAGCAAGCACGCGTTATCGTTGACGTTTTTCGCGAGCAAGCTCGCTCCTACAAAAAAGCCTTAATTGACTGGCATTAAGGCAAGCCAGCTCCCACATTGACCGTGCCACCTTCCAGATACCGAGGTTCGCAATGACCTGGCTCCCCCACATCACCGTCGCCACCATCGTCGAAGACAACGGCAAGTTCCTGATGGTCGAAGAACTCAAGGGCGGCCGCGCCGTGCTCAATCAGCCCGCCGGCCACCTGGACCCGAACGAAACCCTGACCGAAGCCGCCGTGCGCGAGACGCTGGAAGAAACCGGCTGGGACGTGGAAGCCACCGGCATCGTCGGCATCTACCTGTACACCGCACCCAGCAATGGCGTGACCTATCAACGGGTCTGCTTTGTCGCCAAGGCCCTGAGACACCACCCGGAGTACCAACTCGACGAAGGCATCCTGCGCGCCCGCTGGTTGACCCGTGACGAGCTGATGGCGGTGCGCGACGACTGGCGCAGCGAGCTGATTATCCGCTGCATCGATGATTACCTGGCCGGCCAGCGCCACAGTCTCGAATTGATCCGCCCTTCTCTTTAGCCTTGCGGGCCCAGGCCTGCTAGAATCGCGTCCTTTTTCAAGACACCCGTTGAAACCCTATGCGTGATCCAGCCCCTTCTGACACACAAAAGAAGCGCGTCATCGTCGGCATGTCCGGCGGCGTGGACTCTTCCGTTTCCGCCGTTCTGCTCATGGAGCAGGGTTATGAGGTGGAAGGCCTGTTCATGAAGAACTGGGAAGAAGACGATGGAACGGAATACTGCACCGCCATGGACGACCTGGCCGACGCCCAGGCCGTGTGCGACAAGATCGGCATCAAGCTGCACACCGCCAACTTCGCCGCCGAGTACTGGGACAATGTGTTCGAGCACTTCCTGGCCGAATACAAGGCCGGCCGCACGCCGAACCCGGATATCCTGTGCAACCGCGAAATCAAGTTCAAGGCCTTCCTCGACTACGCCATGATGCTCGGCGCCGACCTGATAGCTACCGGCCACTACGTGCGCCGTCGCGATATCGATGGCCGCACCGAATTGCTCAAGGGCCTGGACCCGAACAAGGACCAGAGCTACTTCCTGCATGCCGTCGGCGGTGAACAGATCGCCAAGACGCTGTTCCCGGTCGGCGAGCTGGAAAAGCCCGAAGTGCGCAAGATCGCCGAGAAGCACGGCCTGGCCACCGCCAAGAAGAAAGATTCCACCGGTATCTGCTTTATCGGCGAGCGGCGTTTCAGCGACTTCCTCAAGCAATACCTGCCCGCGCAACCGGGCGAGATCAAGACTACCGACGGTGAAGTGATCGGCCGTCACCACGGCCTGATGTACCACACCATCGGCCAGCGTCAGGGCCTGGGCATTGGCGGCCTGAAGGACGCAGGTGAAGAGCCGTGGTACGTGCTGGTCAAAGACCTGGAAAACAACGTGCTGGTGGTCGGCCAAGGCAATGAGCACCCGCTGCTGTTCTCCGGCGCCCTGCTCGCTTCCGAGATCTATTGGGTCAACCCGATCGACTTGAGCACCCCGCGCCGCCTGACCGCCAAAGTGCGTTATCGCCAGAGCGACCAGCCCTGCACCCTGGAAAAGACCGCCACCGGTTACCGCGCCACCTTCGATGACCCGCAACGCGCGGTCACCCCTGGCCAGTCCGTGGTGTTCTATGACGGCGAAATCTGCCTGGGCGGCGGCGTGATTGAAGTTGCGCAAGCCTGGAGCAACCCGGCATGAGCCCGACCCAGGAGCAGTTGACAGCCCTTGGCGGTGTGTTTCTCGCTGCGGTACTGGTGGACAAGATCGCCAAGACCGGCCAAGTCACTGAAGCCGGCCTGACCTGCATGCTCGGTAGCCTGCTGATCCGCGATCCCAAGGACACCCTTGAGGTTTACGGCGGCGACGACCTGGCGCTGCGTGAAGGCTATCGCGCCCTGATCGGCGCCCTGGAGCGCGACCCCAGCACCTTGCAGCGCGAACCGTTGCGCTATGCCCTGTCGATGCTTGGCCTTGAGCGCCAACTGGCCAAGCGCGACGACCTGCTGGACACCATCGGCAAGCGCCTGCCGCAGATCCAGTCCCAGGTAGAACACTTCGGCCCGGCCCACGAAAACGTGATCGCAGCCTGTGGTGCGCTGTACCAGGACACCTTGAGCACCCTGCGCCAGCGCATCCAGGTGCACGGCGATATGCGCAACCTGCAACAACCCAACAACGCGTCGAAAATCCGCGCATTGCTGCTGGCCGGTATTCGTTCGGCACGCTTGTGGCGCCAGCTGGGCGGTCATCGCTGGCAGTTGGTGATCAGCCGGCGCAAATTGCTCAAAGAGCTTTACCCGTTGATGCGCAACGAATAAGTCGCACCAACAGGCTGTTTTCAAGCCATTACGCGTAATACGCCGGTCAGTTGGCGACGGACCGGCGGATTTTTTCATGTATGATACGCGCCCCATTTCGTTGCCCGACTGTCCGAGAACACCCCATGCAGCTCTCTTCGCTCACTGCGGTTTCCCCTGTTGACGGCCGCTACGCCGGCAAAACCCAGGCCCTGCGCCCTATTTTCAGCGAGTACGGCCTGATCCGTGCCCGTGTCCTGGTTGAAGTGCGCTGGCTCCAGCGCCTGGCCAGTCACCGCGCCATCAGCGAAGTGCCGGCGTTTTCCGCCGAGGCCAACGCTGTATTGAACGCCCTGGCGGAAAACTTCTCCCTGGAGCACGCCGAGCGTGTGAAAGAGATCGAGCGCACCACCAACCACGACGTCAAAGCCATCGAATACCTGCTCAAAGAGCAAGCGGCCCAACTGCCGGAACTGGCCAAGGTCAGCGAGTTCATCCACTTTGCCTGCACCAGCGAGGACATCAACAACCTGTCCCACGCCCTGATGCTGCGCGAAGGCCGTGATGACGTGATGTTGCCGCTGATGCGCCAGACTGCCGAAGCCATCCGCGAGCTGGCGATCCGTTTCGCTGCCGTGCCGATGCTGTCGCGCACCCACGGCCAGCCGGCCTCGCCAACTACCCTGGGCAAAGAACTGGCCAACGTTGTGTACCGCCTGGAGCGCCAGATCGCCCAAGTCGCCGCCGTGCCATTGCTGGGCAAGATCAACGGTGCCGTAGGCAACTACAACGCCCACCTGTCGGCCTACCCTGAGATCGACTGGGAAGCCAACGCCCGCGCCTTCATCGAAGACGAGCTGGGCCTGGGTTTCAACCCCTACACCACGCAGATCGAACCGCACGACTACATCGCCGAGCTGTTCGACGCGATTGCACGCTTCAACACCATCCTGATCGATTTCGATCGCGATATCTGGGGCTACATCTCCCTGGGCTACTTCAAGCAGCGCACCATTGCCGGCGAAATCGGTTCGTCGACCATGCCGCACAAGGTCAACCCGATCGACTTCGAAAACTCCGAAGGCAACCTGGGCATCGCCAACGCCCTGTTCCAGCACCTGGCCAGCAAGTTGCCGATCTCCCGCTGGCAGCGCGACCTGACCGACTCCACTGTACTGCGCAACCTCGGCGTGGGCTTTGCCCACAGCGTGATCGCGTACGAAGCCAGCCTCAAAGGCATCAGCAAGCTGGAGCTCAACGAGCAGAAGATTGCCGCTGACCTGGACGCGTGCTGGGAAGTACTGGCCGAGCCGATCCAGACCGTGATGCGCCGCTACAACATCGAAAACCCCTACGAGAAGCTGAAAGAATTGACGCGCGGCAAGGGCATCAGCCCCGAAGCGCTGCAAACTTTCATCGACGGCCTGGACATGCCAGCCGCGGCCAAGGCCGAGCTGAAACTGCTCACCCCGGCCAACTACATCGGCAACGCTGTAGAGCAAGCCAAGCGCATCTGATCCAAGCAAGCTCCTTTGAGACGCCCGGCCGCGCCGGGCGTTTTTATTCCTGTCTTAAAAGTGCTTTTTTTCAATAGGTTACACATGAATCCTGATATCCCTCTTCAACTTCTGGGCGGCATCACGGCACGGGAATTCCTGCGCGACTACTGGCAGAAAAAACCGCTGCTGATCCGCCAGGCCCTCCCTGACTTCGAAAGCCCGATTGATGCCGACGAACTGGCAGGCCTGGCCCTGGAAGAGGAAGTCGAGTCGCGCCTGGTGATCGAACACGGCGAGCGCCCGTGGGAACTGCGCCGCGGCCCGTTCGCCGAAGACGCTTTCAGCACCCTGCCCGAGCGTGAGTGGACCCTGCTGGTGCAGGCGGTCGACCAGTTCGTGCCGGAAGTGGCTGAGCTGTTGGAGCACTTCCGCTTCCTGCCGAGCTGGCGTATCGATGATGTGATGATCAGCTTCGCCGCGCCGGGTGGCAGCGTCGGTCCGCATTTCGATAACTACGATGTGTTCCTGCTGCAAGCCCAGGGCAAGCGCAACTGGAAGATCGGCCAGATGTGCAATTCCGAAAGCCCGTTGCTGCAACACGCCGACCTGCGCATCCTCGCCGAGTTCGAAGAAAGCGCCGAATGGGTACTGGAACCGGGCGACATGCTCTACCTGCCGCCGCGCCTGGCCCATTTCGGTATTGCCGAAGACGACTGCATGACCTATTCCGTGGGTTTCCGTGCACCGAGCGCCGCTGAAGTGCTGACCCACTTCACTGACTTCCTCAGCCAGTACCTGACCGACGAAGAGCGCTACACCGACGCCGACGCCCAGCCGGTCAGCGACCCGCACCAGATTCAGGGCGACGCACTGGACCGCCTCAAGGGCCTGCTCGCCGAGCACATGAGCGATGAGCGCATGCTGCTGACCTGGTTCGGCCAGTTCATGACCGAACCACGCTACCCGGAGCTGGTAGCCGGCGAAGAGTTGGGCGAAGAAGACTTCATCAACAGCCTGCAAGACGGCGCGATCCTGGTGCGCAACCCGAGCGCGCGCCTGGCCTGGTCCGAAGTGGACGACGACGTCCTGCTGTTCGCCAGCGGCCAGAGCCGTTACCTGCCGGGCAAACTGCGTGAACTGTTAAAGCTGGTGTGCTCGGCGGATGCACTGCACAGCGAAAACCTGGGCGAGTGGCTGGCCGACGAAGACGGTCGCGACCTGCTGTGCGAACTGGTCAAGCAAGGCAGCCTGGGGTTCGCGGATGAATAAAATTCACGTAAGTGTCGCGGACTGGCGAAAGGATATCGACGAGATTCGGCGCATTCGTGAAGCGGTATTTATCGCTGAACAATCGGTCCCGCCTGAATTGGAGTGGGACGCGGACGATGCCAGCGCCATGCATTTTCTTGCATACGAAGGCGACTTCCCGATTGGCACCGCTCGACTGCTGCCCAGCGGCGAGATCGGGCGCGTGTCGGTACTCAAGGATTGGCGCGGGCTAAAAGTCGGCGACAAGCTGATGGAAGCCGTGATTGGCGAGGCTGTGAAACGCGGCCAGACCCGGCAGTTCCTGAGTGCGCAGGTGTATGCGGCGCCGTTCTATGAGCGGCTGGGTTTCAAGATCGTCAGCGATGAGTTTCTTGAAGTCGGGATTCCGCATGTGGATATGGTGCGCGAGGGCTAATTCGAGACCGCGCCGCCTTTATCGCAGGCAAGCCAGCTCCCACATTTGACTGCATTCCAAGTGTGGGAGCTGGCTTGCCTGCGATAGCTATTTCAGCAACACCCTGAATGCCCTGCCTGCCAGGGCATTTTGCCGTCTACGATTCAACTTGCACCCTGCCAGGCCGACAAACTGGCACTATCAAGCAAATGACTCGCAGAGATAACGGACATGTCCCTACGCACCCTGCTCACCGCCCTCCTGATGAC
>NZ_WKCD01000126.1:0-14428 GCF_021606625.1 Pseudomonas sp. PA-4-8C | reverse complement strand
AGGCGCCTCTGGCCAAATGTTCGTACGCTTCGCGTGCTTGATCGAATGGGTACACGTGGTCGATTACCGGGCGAATCTTGTGCTCGTTCAAGAATTCGTTCATTCGGTCAAATGACGAGCGTGGAGCAACGGCTATGCCGCGAATCGTTGTTTGCCGGAAAATCATAGGCATCAGGTTCAAGGCAGAGGTCTGGCCTGTCAGAAAGCCGATCTGTGCGATACGTCCACCTGCCTTTGTTGCAGCAATCGATTGATTGATGCCGTCACCGCCTGCCACATCCAGCAGGAGATCCACTCCCTTGCCGTCAGTGAGCTTCAAAACTTCCTCTGCCCAATCAGGGGTGGTGCGATAGTTCACACCCGCAATAGCGCCCAGTTTTTTTACAGCTTCCAGATTGTCATCACGGCTGGAGGTGACGATCACCCTGGCTCCCAAAGCCGTAGCAATTTGTGCTGCAAAAACAGAAACACCTCCAGATCCCTGAACCAAAACGGTTTGGCCGGCCTCTATCTGGCCATAGTCGACGAGCGCATACCACGCCGTCAGAGCAGCAATTGGAAGGGTCGCTGCTTCCTCATCAGACATATTGTCGGGGGCACGTACCGCGCTGTCTTCATGGATGATCATGTATTGCGCCAGACCACCAGGCAATGGCGAGCCGAAGCAGTAGTTGGGTTCATCTGGCCCAGGCATGCCGTCCAACCAACGGGAGTAGAGGTGTGAGTTGACCCGATCTCCGATAGCAAAGCGGCTGACACCTTCACCTACTGCCACGACAGTTCCCGCCGCATCGCTGACGGGGATCAGCGGCTTGGGCACCCTGTGCGGTTCATAGATGCCGTCAACGATGGCCTTGTCCCGGAAATTGAGTGATACAGCGCCTACTTTAACCAGCAGCTCACCCGCTCGGGGCACGGGGGTTTCCGTTTCGCCCTGCACGAGATTATCCAAGCCGAAATCTTTTAGAAGCCACGCTTTCATTTTCTGTCTCCAACAATTTTGAATGTGCAGGGGAGGAACGCTCCTCCTTTACGCTGAGGACATTGTTGAGGTTTCGCGGCTCTAGATAAATGTGCAGAAACCAACAGGATTGTTATCCTGATCAGCAACAATCATCCCGTTAACACGCTTCACGAGAAGAGACTTATGGAGCTTCTACAGTCGATGCAAGTATTCGCCAAGCTAGCGGAGTTGGGGAGCTTCACCAAAGTCGCTGAGGCAATGCAGGCCGGGCGCCCGCACGTCACACGCACCATTCAGGATTTGGAAGCCTCGCTGGGTGTTCGTCTGTTCCAGCGCACTACGCGTAAAGTAAAACTGACTGCTGAGGGCGAGCGGTTTTACGAACGCGTCAAAGAGATTTTGGCAACCATCGCAGAAACCACTTCCATGTTCGACCGTAGTGGGTCGACGTTGCGTGGGCGGCTTCGAATTGACATCCCCACTGCATTTTCCCAGCACAGTTTCATGGAAAGCCTCAGGAGATTTACCGAGGCATTTCCCGACATCGAGCTCGCGCTAGGCGTGACCGACCGTACGGTAGATCTCGTAGCCGAGGGCATCGACTGTGTATTGCGAATGGGTGAACTTCCGGATTCAAGCATGGTGGCTAGAGAAATTGGCACCGCCACCATGGTGACCTGTGCGTCTGCAGGTTATCTCCAAGCCTGCGGTGCACCCATAACCCTACAAGATCTAGTAGACCACCCATGTGTCAGCTTCCTTTCCGGTCAAAATAACAGACCGCTGCCTTGGCACTTCTCGGTAGACGGCGAAGATCGTCCACATACGCCTCGGGGTGGAATCACCGTGAATGAGTCGAATGCCTACGTTCAATGCGGTGTTGCAGGCTTCGGCATTGTTCAAGCGCCTGGAATTGCCGTTGAGACATTCCTCGCAAGCGGAGAACTGATCGAAGTGCTCAAGGCATTTCGTCCAAAGCCTCGCCTGGTTTCCGTGCTTTATCCAAGCAGAACGCATCTTGCGCCTCAGGTCGAGGCATTTGTGGATTGGCTGAAGGAACATTTTCCGGTGCTACACCCCAACTGGTTCACAGCGCACTAACCTTGGCTCATAGGCTGACTCCGCACCAAGACGGACTAGTGCAAGATGTGTTCGGTAGACGCTTAAGGTGGGGGAGCCGGACGGTTACCCTTCAAATCGAACAAGGATTAACCAGGTTTACGATGGAGGTCATCGTCATCCCCGCTCTCCCTCGACCCGTGTCGCTCACATAATCCTTTTCAGTGCCCACCAAGGTTCGTTTTCCTGGTTGGAGCATGGTATCGACGATGAGTTTTTTCTTCGCGATATCCGGTTTAAAACTCGGCTCTACTGGCCAAATCTGCACGGCGTAGTCTTGGGTGAACAAAAACAGATTTGGAGCGGTATCTACCGGCGTTTGTAAGTGCGCGCACATGACGTCGCTGGCTTGTACTTCAACCATTGTTTTGTAGTGGGGCTTGTCGTAACTGGCCAATATCAATTTCGTGCGAGTCTGAACCCCCAGCGCTTCCTGAGGGTGGCAAGGCGTCACTTCTCCATAGGCGTAGGCGCACCAATTCACCTGGGTCATTGTGACGATTTCCTCAGGTTTTAAAGACAGATCTTTCTGGATGTTCAACCGGTCTTGCGGTTTTTCGTAGGGGATTGTCGTGCAGCCAGTGAGCAATGCGAGTGCGAGCAGAGTGATGAACTTGAAGTACATGGCTTTCATTTCCTATGAATTACATCGACCTGATAGAAACAACTTCCACAAAACGGAATTTTTTCCTGGCCGCCTTGGTAGCGTCTGGCTCAGCCAGGATACCGGGGAGAGACTCTTGCTCGGAAGGCGCGCTGCAGAGATGCAGGCTTTTTTTGCCTTGGATTTGGCCTGCATGGCGCGATTCGCAAGAAGCAAACTCTAGCCCTTCGATTCAGACAGGTTTGCTTTTTGATTTGGCAGGCAGTGGATTAACAAGCATTCGATTCAATTCTCCAGCGAGCGCTATCAACTGCTGTTCCAACGCTTCGACCTCTGAGACGCTGATGCCATTGTTGAGGACTTGCAAGGTTTTGGCTTGCTTCTTCGAGGCTGGCGCTAGGTTATAGGTGTCCTGGGAAATCAATGCCTGTCGCAGTAGATTGTTGATCACGGTCTGATAGCCGGTGCCTGCACTCTGGGCACGTTCACGGGCGGCTTCGATCACAGCATCGTCCAGCATGATCGTGATACGGGTTTTGCCTTTGTTGCTGGCGATGGCGCCGCGCTTGGCGTTACTGAAGTCGTATTCGTCTTTCATGGCTCAAACCTCCAGGTACTCCGTTTGCGTCGGTGCCCATGATCACCCAGCGTTCTTCTCCGTGATCGTGATCTTGTATGGCCAGGGCTGCCTCGTCGTAAAACACCGGTTCGGCATCAGCTAGGCTTACGCCTTTATGCTTGCGCTGATTAGCGATGTTTTTAGCGTTATCGAATTGAACCACGCAAGTTTTCATTATGCATATTTTATATGTATAAAAAAGCGATGAATGGACGATCAGGCAGGATGATCGGCTGTGACGATCTATATCGTGCACACGCCATTTTCCCTCCGCTCAGTTGGAGCTTGATCTTGCAGAGATTGCCTGCGGATTTCCGTGCGCAACGGGCGTCTGTTTACGTAGCCATGTTCTGTTTTCTTTGTCGGAAGGCGTGTATAGACATGACCGAATGTCATATCGAAGCGTTTGCGTGGTAGGCGGGCAGGGTTTGAGCCCAGGTCGTGGAGCCTCAGTTAGCAGCGTTCTCACGAGTATCAAGCTCCCGACGCGGCAACCGCCCATTAAGCACGACGTACGCCGCCAACCCAATCAGCAGCCCCCAAAACGCCCCGCCAATCCCGAGCAACGTGATGTTGGCGGCCGCAATAGGCTCGTAGGAGCGAGCTTGCTCGCGAAAAACTCACAGGCGCCGCGTTCATTCAGGAAGCACGCGTTATCGTTGACGTTTTTCGCGAGCAAGCTCGCTCCTACAGAGGTCACTGAACGGCATCATGTATCTAGAGCCTGCTCGGGGTTTGAACCGCAGGCAGGATGTCGTCGAACCATTGCGCCAGGTTCGAGCCTGATAGCCGCTGCACCTCATCGAGATCCATCGACTCCTCATCATCGGCGGTGTAGCACTGGTCACCGCTGCGCCTGTCATCGGGATACACCATAAAACCACCGCGGCCGTCAGGGCAGTCGGGCAGATACACCGAGGACAGGTCGCGTTGCTCATCCAGCTGCGCATTCAAGCGCGCGATATAGATGCCCATCGAAACCGCCACGCCAATAACCAGCACCACGCAGGCGACCAACTGGCCGGTATAGCTGGCGGCAATCTCATCACGACGCACGGGCGACATCACACGACCCTGTCTGCTCAACGTTCTGGCCCACCAGAAACCAGCCATTGCCTCCCATGCGTATCAACTGCGTTTGCTGTGGAAGGATGCCCACCATCAGCGCGAGGAAAATCACGGCTAACAGCACCCCTTTGATCATCGAATACAGGTTCATGACGGTGACGAGCTCTGGATAAGAAGAGCCTTAGCCTAAGCAGCACGGGGTTAACGTCAGGTAAACATCACGGGAAACAGCCCGACTTCCGCTATCCTTCACACCGCTGCGCACTGCCTGCCCGAGGGGTTTTTTCCGTGCATATTCATCTGCTGCTGGTCGAGGATAACCTGGACCTGGCCACCACCGTCATCGAGTACCTGGAGATCAGCGGCATCGTCTGCGATCACGCCAGCAATGGCCAGGCCGGGCTCAACCTGGCGCTCAACCAGCATTACGACGTCATTTTGCTGGACATCATGCTGCCGCGCCTGGACGGCCAGCAGGTGTGCACAGGGTTGCGCCAGCAAGGCATCCAGACCCCCATCCTGATGCTGACCTCGCTGGATGCGTTGCCCGACAAGCTCGCCAGTTTTGCCGCCGGCGCCGATGACTATCTGGTCAAGCCGTTCGAACTCGCCGAGCTGGTGGCGCGGATTCGCGCCTTGAGCCTGCGGCGCAGCGGCCAGACCAGCCGCCTGCAAGTGGACGACCTGGTCATGGAATTGACCACCCGCAAAGTCAGCCGGGCAGGGCAGGAGCTGCATTTGTCACCCATCTGCTGGGCCTTGCTGGAGCACTTGATGCGCGCCAGTCCCGAGCCTGTTCCCAGGGAGCGGTTGGAAAGCAAAATCTGGGGCGATGAGCCGCCCGACAGCAATACCCTCAAAGTGCATATGCACCGGCTGCGCAAGGCGGTAGACAAACCGTTTGGCCGGCCACTGATCCATACCCTGGCGGGTGTCGGCATTCAGGTAAAACCCCATGCGTAACGGCCTTAGCTTGAAGTGGGTGATCAGCGGCAGTTTCCTGTGCCTGATTGCGGTGGTGCTGGTGATCTACAGCAAGCTGCTGCCTGAATTCACCGTGCGCGGCCTGTTCTACACCGCCAGCGCGATGATGGAAGAGGAGGCTCAGTATTTTCTCCGGCACTACAAACAGGACCCGACCACGCCGACGCCGCACAATTACTTCTATACCAGCGTCATCGGCAAGGAGGCGTTGCCGCAGGACGTGCGCGAGTTGCTCACTACATCGCCGAGCCTGTCCTTTGGCGCGGTGAATATCTTCGGCGATCTCTATTCCGATGACGACGATGAGCCGTTCCAGATCATCCTCGAACAGCCCCTGGGTGACGGCAAAATCCTCTACATGTACGACATCGATCACGATAAGGAAGCAGGGGGAGAGGTCGAGACGCCGTTGTCTGATGCCTATTTCGATCAGGTCATAGAGAGTGTCAAGTTCATCAGCCTGGCGGTCTTCGTGCCGGCGCTGATCATCATCGCCTTGCTGGTCTGGTGGCTGGTTCGGCCGCTGGGGCGCCTGGTGCAATGGTCCGGCACACTCAAAGACCCTGAGGCACTGACCGGCACACGGCCGGGTTTCAGCTTTAAGGAGTTCAATATGCTGGCCGATGCCCTGGCCAAAAGTGTTGAGCAGGTGCAGGCCGCCAGCGAACGAGAAGGCCGCTTGTTGCGTTACACCAGCCATGAACTGCGCACGCCCCTGGCGGTGCTCAAGGCCACAATCGAATTGTTGGCCCTGCAATCGGGCGGTGCGCTGCCACCCTCATTGCAGCGCATAGAACGTTCGGTGATGAACATGCAACTGATCGCCGAAACATTGCTGTGGATGAGCCGCGAGCGTCCCGAGCCGCTGCCGGAAGAAGACGTTGACCTGAGCGAACTGGTGGGCGACCTGATTGAAAAACACCGCTACCTGATCGGCAACCGGGATATCGAGTTGAGCATCGACATCCACGACGGCCCTTGCCGATTGCCTCCTACCGCATGCCGCATCGTGATCGGCAACTTCCTGCGCAATGCGCTGCAATACGCCGAAGAAGGCACCGTGGAAATCCGCTTCAAATACCCGCGGCTGATGATTGCCAATCACATCAGGGAGACAGGGCCGCAGCAGGAGTCCGATGATTTTGGCTATGGCCTTGGGCTGCAGTTGATGCGCGAGCTATGCGCAAAGCTGGGCTGGCAGATTGAGGTGATTCGTGAGCAGCAGAGGTTTACGGTCATTCTTGATTTTACGAGCGGGCGGGGCGGCGAGTCAGCAAGTTGAAGGATTTGTAGCCATCGCTCTGTATGGGCCGCGTGTGCCGGCATGGAAAGGACATGAGCAAATGGAACGCAACATTGAAAGTGCGCTGCGCGTGTCTTCCGTCGGTGGCCTCGCGAGTGGCGAACTGCTGATATCCAAGGCTCAACCAACAGATTTAATACGCCTGGGAAATTTCCTACATAATTTTTCTTCTTGCGCTTTTAGCGTTACAGCGTTCGCCTAGCCAGTATTTTATCGCAGCCCTACCGGGGGACTTGCTGCTGGCTCGGGCGAATACTCTTAATCTCAATGGTTCGGTGTAGCGGCTTCAGCACAGCGCGATGAACCATAAGGCCAGACAAGGAGCGGTCAGTGTCCAAGCTATTTCATGCACGCATAGTTCACCCCCTACAGATGCAGGGCTGGCTTTAGACGATGCTTTAAATTAAGTTTAAGCATACGGGAGCTCATAGCTACGCTACGGGTGTGCTTAGTTGTTTTTTTTTTTTTTTTTTTTTTTTTTTTTTTGCCAAGATTTATTTGGAGGAAAACTATTCAAAAGCCTACAGTGCGGTTATTTAAAATGTGATCTTAATTTAATTTGGCAGGGATAACGTTTTTTTTGCACGCAGACGTTGTGCTATTCGTTTGCGTTAAAGCTAGCGGACTGGCTATCAATTGCAAAAGAGACTGTCGTCAGGGTGTGTAACCAGCTGGAATCGCTCGGCGTCAGCCAGCGCTTGTGCTGTGGAGGCTGTCATGGCTATTTATTTCCTAGAAATAAATTCAGTTCTGGAGCCTGTAGCATTGAGGCATGAAGTTTTGAGCTTTCTCGGGCTATCAGTCTAGGTTTTATTAATACTTTAAATTTCGATATTAATTTACGCTCGGTGGGGTCGAAAACGGCTCAAGTTATTGTGTCTATTTTTAACGGCGTGATACTCGGACTATAGTGGGCGCTTCATGGTGCTGCTCAAAACCGCTAGCTCTACACGGCTGGTCGTGTTGGTCTTTTTTAATATTGATGAAATGTGATCCCTGACGGTATGGTCGCTAATTCCCAATTGTCGACCGATTTCTTTGTTGGTCAGGCCGTAAATCAAAAGGCCTAACACATCAGCTTCACGGTTGGTAAATTTCAATGCTGATTTTCCTTTGTTGTTTTTCGAGAAAGCAGGGTTGGTATTCATGTTTTTTATGAATAACTGATCCGAATCATATTTGTCTATATGCCTTACGAACGAGGGAGGAGAAAATTTATTCGCTGAAATATTTTGTATCAGAACGATTTTTAATTTTATCGGTTCGGTTTTTTTATGCTGAAAGAAAGCTTGTTGTGCGAACCGAATTCGAGAGTGATTGATAAGGACAAGTTGTGACGTCGAAAACCCCACTGTTCCGGCTTGAGGCGTTGACCTCCAGGCATGTGAATTGGCTAGGTGAAATTGTGCTCGTCAGGCCGGTCTCCTTTGCCTTTTTGACGCTGGTTGCGGGGTTGCTCGCGACCATGGTGGTGACTTTTTTTCTTTGGGGCAGTTACACAAAGCGCATCACTGTACCGGGTCAGTTGGTGCCCTTCGCGGGGCAACTGAAAATACACGCTCCCCAGTACGGTTTGGTCCTGGAACGCTTTATCGAGGAAGGCCAGCCGGTTAAACAGGGAGCGCCATTGTTCCGAGTTTCCAGTGAACGATATGCAGGGGATTCGCGGCCGGTACAAGCAGACGTAAGCGATCAACTTGCAATGCGGCAACGTTCTCTCAGTGATGAACTCATGAAAAAAAAGCAACTTCAAGCGCAGGAGCGGCAAAGCCTGCAAAGCAAGCTGGACAGTCTGCGACGACAACTGCGAACGCTCGCACAACAGACAGCCAGTCAGGAGAAGCTTGTAAAGCTGGCGACCAATGCGGCTGATCGTTATCAAGGATTGATGGATAAGGGTTACATCTCAATGGATCAACTTCAACAGCGCCAGTCCGAACTACTTGGCCAGCATCAGACGCTTCAGGGACTGGCACGCGAAACGACAGTGTTGAATCTGCAATTGGTGCAGGTGCAGCATGAGCTTGCAGGTCTTTCGTCACTGCATGAAAACCAACTTGCCGGCATTCAGCGCTCGCTGTCGGGTATCCAGCAAGAACTCATTGAAAGCGAAGCCAAGCGTGCCTTGGTAATAACGGCTCCCCAAGATGGGGTGGCCACTGCGATTCTTGTTGAGCCGGGCCAGACGGTTGATAGCTCGCGGGTCTTGATGAGCATTGTGCCCGCCAATTCCCATCTACAAGTAGAGTTGTACGCACCTAGCAAAGCCATTGGTTTTGTGCGTGCGGGCGACCCCGTGAGAGTGCGGTATCAGGCATACCCCTACCAAAAGTTCGGCCAACACAGTGGCAGCGTTACCTCTATCTCAAAAGCATCGCTGTCGGCCGCTGATCTGGCAACGATGACCGGTAGCGTTCCAGGGCTTGGCCTTGAAGGTGAGCAGATTTATCGCATTCGCGTTGATATCGAAGCGCAATCCGTACTGGCTTACGGCAAGCCGCGCGCGCTGCAAACCGGCATGTTGGTTGAGGCAGATATTCTGCAGGAGACCCGCCGCCTCTATGAGTGGGTGCTTGAGCCGCTCTACAGCCTGACTGGAAAACTTTAGGAGAGCAGCATGAGCTACCTCGATGCGATCTCCTTGCGAATGGGTCGCCGCCTGCCCTTGATTCTGCAAACTGAAGCCACGGAGTGTGGCCTGGCCTGCCTGGCGATGATCACAGGCTTCCATGGTCATCATTCCACGTTGATGGACTTGCGCCGCCAATTCAACGTGTCGCTCAAAGGCAGTACGCTCAAGCAACTGATCCAGATTGCCGACCAGCTCAATCTCGGTACTCGGGCTGTCAGGCTGGAACTTGAAGATCTGAACAAACTCAAGCTGCCCTGTATTTTGCATTGGAACTTCAACCACTTCGTTGTGCTCAAGGCGGTAGAGAGTCAACAAATTATTGTGCATGACCCTGCGAGTGGCATGCGGCATCTGAGCTTGGCCGAGGCCAGCAAATCCTTTACCGGGGTAGCGCTCGAAGTCTGGCCGGAAGGAGGCTTTGAAAAGCAGGAGCCCAAGCCCCAGGTCAAACTGATGGGTATGCTGGGAAAAGTGAGTGGCCTTTATCGCTCCCTTGGGCAGGTATTGGTCTTGGCATTAGCCTTGGAAGTGTTCTCACTGGTCAGTCCGTTCTTGCTGCAATGGACGCTCGATAACGTATTGGTCACACAGGATCGTGACCTGCTGACCACGTTGATAATTGGCTTTGGCCTGTTGTTGCTGATGCAGCAAACGGTGAGTGCCATTAGGGCCTGGGTCATGATGCACATGAGTACGCTGTTGAGCGTGCAATGGTGTGCCAATGTCTTCAGTCATCTACTGCGCCTGCCAATCCAGTATTTTGAAAAGCGTCATCTGGGAGATGTTGTCTCACGCTTCGGTGCTGTCGACGTCATTCAGGGGACCCTGACAGCCGCGTTCTTTTCCGCCGTTCTGGATGGTCTGATGACCATCGCTACCTTCACGCTAATGCTTGTATACAGCCCATTATTGGCGGCCATCGCAGCAGCAGCGATGTTCCTGTACGCCCTGGTTCGCTGGGCGTGGTACTACCCGTTACGGCGGGCCAGCGAAGAGCAGATTGTTCACGCCGCTCGCCAGGAAAGCCACTTCTTGGAAACGGTACGCGGCATACGGCCGATCAAGCTGTTCCAGCGCCAGAATGAACGGCGTCTCGCCTGGCTTGGATTGCTGGTAGAGCAGATCAATGCAGGATTGCGGACTCAGAAGTTACAGCTGATCTACACGCAGTTGAACGGTTTGATATTCGGTCTGGAAAGCCTGATCGCCGTAGGGGTCGGTGCGTCGATGGTCATGAATAACCAGTTCACCGTGGGTGTACTAATCGCCTTCATGGCTTATAAAAATCAGTTTGTCAGCCGCGTCGCGAGTCTGATCGATCATTTTTTTGAGCTTTACATGCTGCGTCTGCAAAGTGAGCGACTGGCCGACATCGTCATGCATCCACCGGAAGACAGTCGTGGGACGCTCGCCGGCGTGACGTGGCCAGCAAGCCCTGTAGATATTGAACTCAAAGGTGTGAAATATCGATATTCCGATCAAGAGCCATTCGTACTTGACGGTATTGATCTATGCATCGCACAGGGCGAGTCAGTGGCGATCACTGGGGTCTCGGGCAGTGGCAAGAGCACCCTTGTCAGCTTGCTGTTAGGAATCCTCCAGCCTACTGAGGGCAAGATTTGCATCGCCGGTAGTGATTTGCAGCAACTGGGTACCGAAAAGTTTCGCGGCAAGATCGGCACAGTCATGCAGGACGACTGTCTGTTCGCTGGTTCACTGTCAGACAACATTGTGTTTTTTGAGTCAAATCCTGATCTGGACTGGGCCATGGAGTGTGCACGCATGGCGTCCATTCATAGCGACATTCTGGCCATGCCGATGGGTTACAACACCTTGGTAGGTGATATGGGCACGGTGTTGTCTGGTGGTCAGAAACAGCGTGTGCTGTTAGCCAGGGCGCTCTACAAGAAACCCGACATTCTGATTCTGGATGAAGCCACCAGCCATCTGGATATGGCCTGCGAGCAACAGGTCAACGAGGCGGTGCGTGCGTTGGCGGTGACGCGCATCATCATCGCTCACCGCGCTGAGACGATTGCGTCGGCAGATCGGGTTGTGGTGATGGAGCATGGGCGTATTGTGCCGACACCGTTTGCCGAGACTCATTGTATTCATGCCATCGGCACGGTCACTTCGTGATGAGGGCGGCACGTACAGCAGCAATAGTGGCTGGTCTTTGTGCTGGCTCTCAGTGGGAAGCAGCAGCAGGTCTGGATGTGTTCATGACTGAGCGCACGGTTGCGCATACCGCCACTCAGCCCATCGACAGGGTTCCAGGTGCGTGCGAGAGCAGCCCGCTACCGGCGCGTTTAACACTGGAGAACATGATAGAGCGCGTGCTCTGTCACGACCCCCAGGCACGGCTGAACTGGGCAACTGCCAGGGCCATGGCCGCTGATGTCGGGGGGCGGCAGGCGGCGTATCTCCCCAGGCTCAACGCAAGTTCGGGTATCACCACGGGTCGCAACGACACGAATTATGACCAGCGTGAGGAATACTCCAACCGTGGTCATAAAAGCCAAGTGGATCATCGATTGGCCTTGAGTTGGGTGCTGTTTGATTTTGGTCGGCGCGATGCAGCATTGCGTAATGCTCGTCAATTGTTGATTGCGGCGAACGCCAATCAAGATGAGCAATTGCAGCAAACCTTCATACTGGCTGCGCAGTTGTATTACGACACGCTGGCCGCACAAAACAGTCAGATAGCTGCTGCTCAGGTGGCGGCCCTTGCAGCCGAAAACCTTAAGGCAGCCAGTGCCAAACATGACGCAGGCGCTGCTGCACTTTCGGACCGCCTCCAAGCCCAGGCAGCGTACTCCCAAGCGGCACTCAATGAAGTGCGCAGCAATGGTGCTTTAGTCAATGCCAAGGGGCTTATTGCCCTGCGCATGGGACTGGCGCCACAAACACCGCTGGAGCTAGCAGGAAGCCTGACTCAGCGCCCGGATACGCACTTTGTCAAAGGCATTAATGAGCTACTTGAACAAGCCAAGCAGGATCATCCCTCGCTCATTGCTGCCAAGGCTCAGTTGAATGCGGCAAAGGCCGCCATCGACGAGAGTAAGGCGCAAGGTCGGCCTACATTGTCATTTATTGCCAGTGCCTCAGATGTGCAGCTTAACCAATCAATGGCGTTCAACGGCGATAGTCGAACGCGGGACAACAGTGTCGGCCTGCAGCTGAATATTCCTTTGTTTGAAGGATTCGAGCGCACTTATCAAGTAAGAAGCGCTCAAGCACGACTGGAGGCGAGGGAGGCCGAAGTGAGTGATGTGGAGCAGCGCATTTCGATAGACCTTTGGGGTAACTATCAGGCACTGATCACTGAAACGCGATCTTTGGAAAGAACGGCTGACTGGGTGGATCAATCCAACCAGGCACTGGAGGTAGTGCAAGGCCGATACCAATCCGGTGTTGGCAGCATGATCGAATTACTCAATGCATTGACTGCGTATGCGACCGCAGAGCAGCAGCACATTAATGCACTGAATAGTTGGCAAATGGCACGCTTGAAATTAGCGGCGAGCTTGGGGCGCCTGGGGTTCTGGGCGCTATAGTCGCTTGTGTTTTAAATAAACTCAAAACTATAACTAAAAATATAAATGTAAAAAGCCGAGAAGCCATGATGAATACGGAAGCAGAATGTGCAGTTGCGTCGAGATTTAACCGGAATAGCTTTCTGCGGAATACGTCACTTTTACTATCATTGTATTGGAGGTCGGAAGAAAAATTTTTTGCGTGGTGCGCACTCATTGCCTTGGTAACGCTCTCTCTGTTGGGGGTTGCAACTGCATTAGCGCTCAATGAGTGGTATAAGCACTTCTACAATGCCATTCAAGAACTGAATGCTCACAGGTTCTATACATTGATATCGGTTTTTCTTGGAGTTGTTTGTTTCTCGGTAGCACGCTCAGTGCTGACCACCTATTTGGTAGATATATTTGCACTTAAGTGGCGTCGGTGGCTGACTAATTATTATCTTTCTGAATGGATACTTCAGTCACCGCAGCCGGATCAGGTTGAACGTCACGTTGACAATCCAGATCAGCGTATCGCTGAGGATATCAATAAGTTTACTTATTCAACCGTCTATCTTGCTTGCGGGCTTATTTATACGCTGGCGAGTGTGGTGTCATTCAGTGTGGTGCTCATCGCCATTTCGGGTAGTGCGTCACTGTGGGGGGTGACGGTTCCTGCCTATATGTTTTGGGTGGCGATTATATATGCTGTGCTGGGCATGTATATCAGTCAGAAAATCGGATTCAAACTTGTGTCCCTGAACAATCATCAGCAAAAGTCAGAAGCAGATTTACGTTATTGTTTGGTGCGGTTTCGTGATCGAAATAAAAAAGGGTATGGTAAAGCAATGCGAAGTTCTGAAAAGGCTAATCTTAGCAACAAGCTTGATATTAGTCTCGCTAATATGCGCCGTACCGTCCGGGTGAAAGTGCGCCTTTCGTTGTTTACAGAAAGTTATGGTCAGCTCTCATTGCTGTTTAGTAGTTTGCTGGCAGTGCCGAGGTTTTTTTCTGGCGCTATCAAGTTTGGCGATGTGATGCAGATTAATTCGGCATTCGGAAACCTCTGTGAAAATTTAAGTTGGTTTATTAATGCCTACCAGGACATAGCGGAGTGGAAAGCAACTACTGACCGAATGATATCTTTTGATGAGGCGTTGGCGCAGCAGGTTAAAATTTCAACGAGCTATCGTGACCTCATAAGACTTCCTAATTAAGGCGATAACATGTCTAAATTAACACTGAGCGATTTGCCGGAAGTGTTTGTCCCCTTTGAAACCGTAAAGGCCAATAGAGGAAAGGTTATCTATTACAACAAAGACCTTGGGGGTACCTTGAGTGCTTCGGAGTTAATGTCGAAATATAATTATATAACCATTGATACGGCTCTCGAGTCGGACAATTTTCTGGATAGAAAGGTTTTTTTTGCAGAACGATATGGCGGTGATGGGATTTCCACCAATGGTGGCGGAGGACGCTGTGGTTTCGATGGGGTATTTCTATTTTGTTTCTTTTTTACATCTCCGAGCCCACGAGACTGTCTCTGGGGTCTCGTAAGACGTGTTCTGCTTGTATATAAAAAAAAAAATCCAGTCACACAGAAGAGACTTTATCATT
>NZ_WKCD01000125.1:0-14451 GCF_021606625.1 Pseudomonas sp. PA-4-8C | reverse complement strand
CTATCGCAGGCAAGCCAGCTCCCACAGGGATAGGGTTCAGAGTCGGAAATGATGTCGTTTTGCTGGACAAAAAAAAGAGACCCGAAGGTCTCTTTTTTCACACGGCGCCAGCCTTACAGGCTGGAAATCCGCGCATGTTGCTCCGCCAGCTTGCCCAAGGCTTGTTCTGCCTCGGCCAACTTGGCGCGTTCTTTCTCGATCACTTCAGCCGGCGCCTTGTCGACGAACGCCGCGTTGGACAGCTTGCCGCCCACGCGTTGCACTTCGCCTTGCAGACGCGCAATTTCCTTGTCGAGGCGCGCAAGTTCCGCACCCTTGTCGATCAGTCCGGCCATTGGCACCAGCACTTCCATGTCGCCCACCAACGCAGTGGCGGACAGCGGTGCTTCGGCGCCTTCAGCCAATACGGTGATCGACTCCAGCTTGGCCAGCTTCTTGAGCAGTGCATCGTTCTCGCTGAGGCGACGCTGATCTTCGGCACTGGCGTTCTTGACGAACACGGCCAACGGCTTGCCCGGCCCGATGTTCATCTCGGCGCGGATGTTGCGCGTGCCGAGCATCAGGGTCTTGAGCCATTCGATATCGCTTTCGGCGGCCTCATCGATGCGCGCTTCGTTGGCCACCGGCCAAGGTTGCAGCATGATGGTCTTGCCTTCGATACCGGCCAGCGGCGCCAGGCGCTGCCAGATTTCTTCGGTGATGAACGGCATGAACGGGTGCGCCAGGCGCAACGCCACTTCCAGCACGCGCACCAAGGTGCGACGGGTGCCGCGCTGGCGCTCGACCGGCGAGTTTTCGTCCCACAGCACCGGCTTGGACAGTTCCAGGTACCAGTCGCAATACTGGTTCCAGATGAACTCGTACAGGGCCTGTGCGGCCAGGTCGAAACGGAACTGGTCGAGCTGGCGGGTCACTTCGGCTTCGGTGCGCTGCAGCTGCGAGATGATCCAGCGATCCGCCAGGCTCAACTCATAGGCTTCGCCGTTCTGGCCGCAGTCTTCGCCTTTGTCCAGCACGTAGCGCGCCGCATTCCAGATCTTGTTGCAGAAGTTGCGATAGCCTTCGACGCGGCCCATGTCGAACTTGATGTCGCGACCGGTGGAGGCCAGCGAGCAGAAGGTGAAGCGCAGGGCGTCGGTGCCGTAGCTGGCGATGCCGCCTTCGAACTCGTCGCGGGTCTGCTTCTCGATCTTTTTCGCCAGTTTCGGCTGCATCAGGCCCGAGGTGCGTTTCTGCACCAGGGTTTCCAGGTCGATGCCGTCGATGATATCCAGTGGGTCCAGGACGTTGCCCTTGGACTTGGACATCTTCTGGCCCTGGCCGTCGCGTACCAGGCCGTGTACGTACACGGTCTTGAACGGTACCTGCGGGGTGCCGTCTTCGTTCTTCACCAGGTGCATGGTGAGCATGATCATCCGGGCAACCCAGAAGAAAATGATGTCGAAGCCGGTGACCAGCACGTCGGTGGAGTGGAATTTCTTCAGGAACTCGGTCTGCTGCGGCCAGCCCAGGGTAGAGAAGGTCCACAGGCCCGAACTGAACCAGGTGTCCAGTACGTCGTTGTCCTGTTGCAGCGCGATGTCCGCGCCGAGGTTGTGCTTGGCGCGCACTTCGGCTTCGTCGCGGCCTACATAGACCTTGCCCGATTCGTCGTACCAGGCCGGAATGCGGTGGCCCCACCACAGCTGACGGCTGATGCACCAGTCCTGGATGTCGCGCATCCACGAGAAGTACATGTTTTCGTACTGTTTAGGCACGAACTGGATGCGGCCATCTTCCACGGCGGCAATCGCAGGCTCGGCCAGCGGCTTGGTGGACACGTACCACTGGTCGGTCAGCCACGGCTCGATCACGGTGCCGGAGCGGTCGCCCTTCGGCACTTTGAGGCCGTGGTCGTCGACGCTGACCAGCAAACCGGCGGCGTCGAAGGCGGCAACGATCTGCTTGCGCGCTTCAAAACGGTCGAGGCCGGCATATTCGGCCGGGATCTTGCCGTCGATGCTGTCGTTGAGCGAGCCGTCCAGGTTGAACACCTGGCAGGCCGGCAATACGGCGGCATTTTTGTCGAAGATGTTCAGCAGCGGCAGGTTGTGGCGCTTGCCGACTTCATAGTCGTTGAAATCGTGGGCCGGGGTGATTTTCACGCAGCCGGTGCCGAATTCAGGGTCGCAATAGTCGTCCGCGATGATCGGGATACGGCGGCCAACCAACGGCAGTTCGACGAACTTGCCGATCAGCGCCTGGTAGCGCTCGTCGTTCGGGTTAACGGCGACGGCGGCATCGCCGAGCATGGTTTCCGGACGGGTGGTGGCAACGATCAGGTAATCGTTGCCCTCGGCGGTCTTGGCGCCATCGGCCAGCGGATACTTGAGGTTCCACAGGAAGCCTTTCTCGTCGTGGTTTTCCACTTCAAGGTCGGAAATCGCCGTGTGCAACTTGGTGTCCCAGTTGACCAGGCGCTTGCCGCGGTAGATCAGGCCGTCTTCGTGCAGGCGCACGAAGGCTTCCTTTACGGCTTCGGACAGGCCGTCGTCCATGGTGAAGCGCTCGCGGCTCCAGTCTACGGACGAACCCAGGCGACGGATCTGACGGCTGATATTGCCGCCGGACTGGTCTTTCCATTCCCAGACTTTCTCCAGGAATTTCTCGCGACCCAGGTCGTGACGGTTCTGGCCGGTGGCTTCCAGTTGGCGTTCCACCAGCATCTGGGTGGCGATACCGGCGTGGTCGGTGCCCGGTTGCCACAGGGTGTCGCGACCCTGCATGCGGCGGAAGCGGATCAACGCATCCATGATCGCATTGTTGAAGCCATGGCCCATGTGCAGGCTGCCAGTGACGTTCGGTGGCGGAATCATGATGGTGTACGAGTCGCCCGCACCTTGTGGGGCGAAATAGTTCTCGGACTCCCAGGTGTTGTACCAGGAAGTTTCGATAGCGTGGGGCTGGTAGGTCTTATCCATGCGCGGCGGGACCCTAGTTGGCATTTATTCAGGAAAGCCGGCAAGTATAACGGGGGATAGGGGCGAGGGCGAGGCGAAGACGGTTAAGACCGATGCAGAATTAATGTGGGAGCTGGCTTGCCTGCGATGGCGGTGTTTCAGTCAGCATCTTCGGCGACTGATGCGCCGCCATCGCAGGCAAGCCAGCTCCCACAAGGATGGGGGGGGACTTTCAGTTCTGGTATTGGCTGAGCAACCGCTCCATCCGCGCATCCATCCGACGCTTGATCTCGGCTTCGATATGTGGCGCAAAGTCATCGATCACATCCTGCATGATCAATTGCGCAGCGGCGCGCAGTTCGTTGTCCAGGTGCAGCAACAGCGCGTCCGGGGCTTTTTCGGCTGCTGGCGCTGGTTCTGCAACCACAGGTGCCGGCGCGGCAGGCTTGCCGCCGACCATGTCGAACAGCAGCGGGATCTGTACCTCGCCATCGGCCGTCTCGGTCAGCAGCGGCGGTTGCAGGTTGTCATCACCCAGCAACTGACGGATCGACTCCAGGTCATCCAGCAGGTGGTCGTCTTTTTTCAGCGGGTTTGGAGTGTCCATCATGTACTCAAAGTCGTTGTAGCCGGTGATCTTGCAGAGGATAGCCCTGTTCACGGTAGAAACGGAAACTCTCCCGCGCAGCCTGACGAATAGCCGGGTCTTCCACCACCACTTCCGCCACACGGGCGAACGCTTGGGCAAAGGCCGGTACCTTCAGGTCGAGGTTGACCAGCAAATCATGGTGATCGCCGCAATTATCCCCCAAACCCAGCACAACCAGGCTTTCAGGTTCGGATTCGGCGGGGCCGTGGGGCACGAAGCTTTCGCCCTTGAAGCGCCACAGACGGGCATCAAGTTCGTCACGTTGGGCGGCATCGCTGCAGTGCAGGTAGATGCGATGGCCCATACGCCAGGCTTTTTCGGTGAGTTTGCAGGCAAAGTCCAGGCGCGCGAGGGGATCGGCGCTGGGCAATATATAGAAGTCGACTTGGGGCATTGGAAATCCTGGGGCTGGCCTGATTACCCCCTGTAGGAGCGAGCTTGCTCGCGAAAAACCAGATGACACCGCGTTCATCCAGAATGAACGTGTTATCAAAGGCGATCTTCGCGAGCAAGCTCGCTCCTACAGAAGGGCCGGGGCCGCTTAAGCTTTGGCGCGATCCAGCAGGTATTGGGTCAACAGGGGCACCGGACGGCCAGTGGCGCCCTTGTCCTTGCCGCCGCTGGTCCAGGCAGTGCCGGCGATGTCCAGGTGCGCCCAGTTGAAGTTCTTGGCAAAGCGCGACAGGAAGCAGGCCGCGGTGATGGTGCCGGCTTTCGGGCCACCGATGTTGGCGATGTCGGCGAACGGGCTGTCGAGCTGTTCCTGGTACTCATCGAACAGCGGCAGTTGCCAGGCGCGGTCGTCGGCGGCCTTGCCGGCGCTGAGCAGTTGCTCGATCAGTTCGTCGTTGTTGCCCAGCAGGCCTGAGGTGTGGGAGCCCAGGGCCACGATGCAGGCACCGGTCAGAGTGGCGATGTCGATCACGGCCTGGGGCTTGAAGCGCTCGGCGTAGGTCAGGGCGTCGCACAGCACCAGGCGGCCTTCGGCGTCGGTGTTGAGGATCTCCACAGTCTGGCCGCTCATGGTGGTGACGATATCGCCTGGGCGAGCCGCGCCGCCGCTCGGCATATTCTCGGCACAGGCCAAAATGCACACCAGGTTGATCGGCAGCTTGAGCTCAAGCACCGCACGCAGGGTGCCGAACACGCTGGCGGCGCCGCCCATGTCGTACTTCATCTCGTCCATGCCGGCACCCGGCTTGAGGCTGATGCCGCCGGTGTCGAAGGTGATGCCTTTACCTACCAGGGCGTAAGGCTTCTCGGACTTCTTGCCGCCGTTGTATTGCATCACGATCAGGCGTGGCGGCTGGTCGCTGCCCTGGCCCACGGCATAGAACGAGCCCATGCCCAGGTCCTTGATTTTCTTCTCGTCCAGCACTTCAACCTTCAAGCCCTTGAACTCTTTGCCCAGTGCCTTGGCCTGTTCGCCCAGGAATGTCGGGTGGCAGATGTTCGGCGGCAGGTTGCCCAGGTCGCGAGTGAACGACATGCCATTGGCGATGGCCTGGGCGTGGGTGACGGCGCGCTGGACTTCAGCCTGGGCAGCCTTGATGGTCAGCAGGGTGATTTTCTTCAGGGCGCGGGGTTCGGCTTTCTGGCTCTTGAACTGGTCGAAAATATAGCCGCCGTCTACCAGCGACTCGGCCAGCAGGCGGGTCTTGCCGTAGCTGTCGCGGCCCTTGACCACGATTTCATCGAGTGCCAGCACCGCATCGCTGCCGCCCAGGCCCTTGAGGGTGGTGAGGATGCCGCTGACGATCTTGCGAAACGGACGGTCGCCCAGTTCGGCATCCTTGCCCACGCCCACCAGCAAAACGCGCTCGGCCTTAAGGTTGGGCAGGCTCTGCAGCAGCAGGCTCTGGCCGACTTTGCCGGCCAGGTCGCCGCGCTTGAGCACGGCGCTGATAGCGCCGCCGCTCAGTTCGTCCAGTTGCTTGGCGGCGACGCCGAGTGTGCGGCCTTCGCCGACAGCGACCACGAGGGTGGCGGTTTTCAACGTTTCGGGGCTAACGCTTTTTACAACCAATTCCATTTTCGGGTCCCTTATCAAGGTCTGTGAGCCGGGAGCTTGTACTCCGGCTTTAAAGCTCGGCAGCGTTGTAAACCGCCAGCGACAAAGGCCGCAGTTTGAACCTCGCCAGCGGAGCCTGACAACCCTTGGCGCACGCTTTGTGCGTGCGCATGAGTAAGCTCCGTGACAGGCGCGGTCAATCACAGGATAATGCGCCATCTTTTTAGCCGGCCCGTGGTAAACGGGTCGACTCGGTATGCTTGCTTGTTTGGCCGCCTTAGCCTGACAACCCTGGAGTGTCTGGTTTGATTGTCTTCCGTTATCTGTCCCGCGAAGTCCTGTTGACCCTGAGTGCCGTGAGTGCGGTGTTGCTGGTCATCATCATGAGTGGTCGTTTCGTCAAGTTCCTGGCCCAAGCCGCCGCTGGCGCCCTGGATCCGGGCTCACTGTTCCTGATCATGGGCTACCGGATGCCCGGCATGCTCCAGTTGATCCTGCCGCTGGGACTGTTCCTCGGCATATTGCTGGCCTATGGCCGGCTGTACCTGGAAAGTGAGATGACTGTGCTGTCGGCCACCGGCATGAGCCAGCAGCGCCTGCTGGCCATGACCATGGTGCCTGCCGCCGGTGTTGCCCTGGTGGTGGCCTGGTTGAGCATGAGCCTGGCGCCCCAGGGGGCCATGCAATTCCAGTTGCTGCTGAACAAGCAGGATGCGATGACTGAGTTCGACACCCTTGAACCCGGTCGCTTCCAGGCGCTCAGCGACGGCTCGCGAGTGACCTACACCGAAACCATGACTGACGACCGCTCCAACCTGGGCGGCGTGTTCATTTCCCAGAAGAACCTCGGCCAGAACCAGAAAGACCGTGGCATTACCATTCTGGTGGCCGACAGCGGACGCCAGGAAATCCGCCCCGATGGCAACCGCTACCTGATCCTGGAAAACGGCTACCGCTACGACGGCAGCCCTGGCCTGGCGGACTATCGCGCCATCAAGTACGACACCTATGGCGTCATGCTGCCCAAGGCCGAGATCAGTGACGAGGTGACCGACCGCGACGCGCTGCCCACCTCATCGCTCTTCGGCAGCCCGGAATTGCGCTCCATCGCCGAGCTGCAATGGCGCCTTTCCCTGCCGTTGCTGGTATTTATCGTGACCCTGATGGCCGTGCCGCTGTCGCGCGTCAACCCGCGCCAGGGGCGCTTCCTCAAGTTGCTGCCGGCGATCCTGCTGTACATGGCCTACCTGACCATCCTGATTTCCGCCCGTGGTTCCCTGGAGAAGGGCAAGTTGCCGCCGGCCCTGGGCCTGTGGTGGGTACACGGGGTTTTCCTGATGATCGGCCTGGGGCTGCTCTATTGGGAACCTATCCGTTTGAAAATGAAGAGCCGTCGTGGCCTGAAGGAGTTGGCTCGTGGCTAAGCTTGATCGCTACATCGGCATTAGCGTACTGATCGCCATCCTGGCGGTATTGGGCATCATTCTCGGCCTGGCCTTGCTGTTCGCCTTCATTGATGAAGTGGGCAACGTCACCGATACCTACACGGTCACGGACGTGCTGAGCTACGTGGCACTGACCGCGCCGCGTCGCCTCTACGACATGATGCCAATGGCCGCGCTGATTGGCTGCCTGATCGGCCTGGGCACCCTGGCCAGCAACAGCGAACTGACCATCATGCGCGCAGCCGGGGTTTCCATAGGCCGTATCGTCTGGGCGGTCATGAAGCCGATGCTGCTGCTGATGGCGTGCAGCGTGCTGATCGGTGAATACGTCGCGCCACCGGCCGAAGCCACCGCCCAGGCCAATCGCGCCCTGGCCCAGGGTTCGGGCGATGCGCAAAGCGCCAAGCACGGCCTGTGGCACCGCCAGGGTGATGAGTTCATCCACATCAACGCCGTGCAGCCGGGTGGCCTGTTGATCGGGGTGACCCGCTACACCTTCGACAAAGAACGGCACATGTTGTCGTCCAGCTTCGCCAAGCGCGCGCAGTACAGTGGCGAACAATGGCAACTGAGCGACGTCACCACCACGCACTTCCGTAACGTGGGCCAGGGCACCCAGTCCAGCACCGAAGTGGTCAATGTGCCGACTGAGCAGTGGGATATCGCCCTGAAGCCGGAATTGCTCAACACCGTGGTGATGGTACCGGAAGCGCTGCCTATCTCCGGTTTATGGAGCTATATCCACTATCTCAAGGAGCAGGGTTTGAACAATGGCCGCTACTGGCTGGCGTTCTGGGTGAAAGTCTTGCAACCGGTGGTTACCGCTGCGTTGGTGTTGATGGCGATCTCCTTCATTTTCGGGCCGTTGCGTTCCGTGACCCTGGGCCAGCGGGTATTTACCGGTGTGCTGGTGGGTTTCACCTTCCGCATCGCCCAGGACTTGCTGGGGCCGTCGAGCCTGGTATTCGGTTTTTCGCCGCTGTTTGCGGTACTGGTGCCAACAGCTATTTGTGCTGTGGCCGGGTTCTGGCTGCTGCGTCGGGCCGGTTGAAGCCGCTTGCATAATGCCCCTCCCTGTAGGAGCGAGCTTGCTCGCGAAAATCTACGAAACGCCGCGTTTATCCAGGATAAGCGCGTTATCGTTGGCGATTTTCGAGAGCAAGCTCGCTCCTACAGTAATAAGCCCCGTGGAAACGGGGCTTTTTTGTATTGGTCAGCAAAGATGACGTCTGGCCTGAGCATCAGGTACAATTCCCGGCTATTTTTCAGCGGGCAATCTGCCTGCAGCCTTTTTGAGTGTTGATCCGTGAGTGATTTGAGTCATATCCGCAATTTCTCCATCATCGCCCACATTGACCATGGCAAGTCGACGCTGGCCGATCGATTTATCCAGATGTGCGGCGGCCTTGCCGAGCGTGAAATGGAAGCCCAGGTACTGGATTCCATGGACCTCGAACGCGAGCGCGGGATCACCATCAAGGCCCACAGCGTCACGCTGTACTACAAGGCCAAAGACGGCATCACTTACCAACTGAACTTCATTGACACCCCAGGCCACGTTGACTTCACCTACGAAGTCAGCCGTTCGCTGGCGGCCTGTGAAGGTGCGTTGCTGGTGGTCGATGCCGGCCAGGGCGTCGAGGCGCAGTCGGTTGCCAACTGCTACACCGCGATCGAGCAGGGCCTGGAAGTCATGCCCGTGCTCAACAAGATCGACCTGCCCCAGGCCGAGCCTGAGCGCGTCAAGGAAGAGATCGAGAAGATCATCGGCATCGACGCTACCGACGCCGTCACCTGCAGCGCCAAGACCGGCCTGGGTGTCGACGAAGTGCTCGAACGCCTGGTGCACACCATTCCCGCGCCGACCGGCAACTACGAAGATCCGCTGCAAGCGTTGATCATCGACTCCTGGTTCGACAACTACCTGGGCGTTGTTTCCCTGGTACGCGTGCGCCATGGCCGTGTGAAGAAGGGCGACAAGATCCTGGTCAAGTCCACCGGCAAGATCCACCTGGTGGACAGCGTCGGTGTATTCAACCCCAAGCACACTGCCACCGTTGATCTGAAAGCCGGTGAAGTAGGCTTCATCATCGCCGGTATCAAGGACATTCACGGTGCGCCAGTGGGTGATACCCTGACCCTGAGCTCCACGCCAGACGTCGACGTGCTGCCCGGCTTCAAGCGCATCCAGCCACAGGTCTACGCCGGCCTGTTCCCGGTCAGCTCCGATGACTTCGAAGATTTCCGCGAAGCCCTGCAAAAACTGACCCTCAACGACTCGTCGTTGCAGTACACCCCGGAAAGCTCCGACGCCCTGGGCTTCGGTTTCCGTTGCGGGTTCCTGGGCATGCTGCACATGGAGATCATCCAGGAGCGCCTTGAGCGCGAATACGACCTGGACCTGATCACCACCGCACCCACCGTTATTTTCGAGTTGCTGCTCAAAACCGGTGAAACGATTTACGTCGACAACCCCTCCAAGCTCCCGGACCTGTCGGCCATTGAAGACATGCGCGAGCCGATCGTGCGGGCCAATATCCTGGTACCGCAGGAACACTTGGGCAACGTCATTACCCTGTGCATCGAAAAGCGTGGCGTGCAGCGCGACATGCTGTTTCTCGGTACCCAGGTACAAGTGACCTACGATATGCCGATGAACGAAGTGGTCCTGGACTTCTTCGACCGTCTCAAGTCCACCAGTCGCGGCTATGCTTCGCTGGACTACCATTTCGATCGTTACCAATCGGCTAATCTGGTGAAACTGGATGTGCTGATCAACGGCGACAAGGTAGATGCCTTGGCACTGATCGTGCACAAGGACAACGCGCACTACAAAGGTCGCCAACTGACCGAGAAGATGAAGGAACTGATTCCGCGCCAGATGTTCGACGTCGCGATCCAGGCCGCCATTGGCGGGCAGATCATTGCACGGACCTCCGTCAAGGCTCTCAGAAAGAACGTACTGGCCAAATGCTACGGCGGTGACGTAAGCCGTAAGCGCAAGCTGCTTGAGAAGCAAAAGGCCGGTAAAAAACGCATGAAGCAAGTAGGCAACGTGGAAGTTCCACAAGAAGCCTTCCTTGCGGTGCTCAGGTTGGATAGTTAGGTCCTATGTCACTAAATTTCCCGCTGTTGCTGGTCATTGCCGTTGCCGTCTGTGGTCTCCTGGCGTTGCTCGATCTGGTGTTCTTCGCCCCGCGGCGTCGGGCGGCCATCGCTTCCTATCAGGGTAGCGTCAGCCAGCCCGATGCGGTGGTGGTCGAAAAGCTGAACAAAGAGCCCTTGCTGGTTGAGTACGGCAAGTCGTTCTTTCCGGTGTTGTTCATCGTGCTGGTGCTGCGCTCGTTTCTGGTAGAGCCGTTCCAGATCCCTTCGGGGTCGATGAAACCGACCCTGGACGTGGGCGACTTCATCCTGGTGAACAAGTTTTCCTACGGCATTCGTCTGCCGGTGATCGACAAGAAAGTCATCCCCGTGGGTGACCCGCAGCGCGGCGATGTGATGGTGTTCCGCTACCCAAGCGACCCGAACGTCAACTACATCAAGCGTGTGGTCGGCCTGCCGGGCGACGTGGTGCGCTACACCAGTGACAAGCGTCTGTTCATCAACGGTGAGTCGGTGGCCGAGAAGCTGCTGGGCGCCGAGCCGAACACCCTGGGCAGCGCCGAGCTGTACCAGGAAAAACTCGGCGCGGTGGAGCACCAAATCCGCAAGGAAATGAGCCGCTACCGTGCGATGCCGGATGGCCAGTGGAAAGTGCCTGCCGGGCACTACTTCATGATGGGCGACAACCGCGACAACTCCAACGACAGCCGCTACTGGGATGACCCCAACATTCCCAAAGACCTGCTGGGCATGGTGCCCGACGAGAACATTGTCGGCAAAGCCTTCGCGGTCTGGATGAGTTGGCCGGAACCCAAGCTCAGCCACCTGCCGAACTTCTCGCGGGTCGGGCTGATCAAGTAATACAAGCGGCGCTGTGAACACAGCGCCGAATGCTTTTCTGGGGCTTGGACATTTTCCGATGCCCGGTACCCATCAGGATTTGAATTTGAACACTGCGTCAATCGTCGATGGCCGCCGGTGCCATCAACTAGATATGGATAAACCGTGACCGTTTCTCTAAGTCGTCTCGAGCGTCAGCTCGGCTACACCTTCAAGGACCAGGAATTGATGGTCCTTGCCCTCACACACCGCAGCTTTGCAGGGCGCAATAACGAGCGCCTGGAATTCCTCGGTGACGCTATCCTCAATTTCGCCGCCGGCGAGGCGCTGTTCGAGCGTTTCCCCCAAGCGCGAGAAGGCCAGCTTTCACGCCTGCGCGCACGCCTTGTAAAAGGCGAGACCCTGGCCGTGCTGGCCCGAGGCTTCGGCCTGGGCGAGTACCTGCGGCTGGGTTCCGGCGAGTTGAAAAGCGGCGGTTTCCGTCGCGAGTCAATCCTGGCTGATGCCCTGGAAGCCTTGATCGGTGCGATCTACCTTGATGCAGGCATGGAGACGGCCAAGGAGCGCGTGGTCGCCTGGCTGGCCTCGGAAATCGAAAGCCTGACGCTGGTCGATACCAACAAGGATCCCAAGACCCGCCTGCAAGAGTACTTGCAGTCCCGCGGTTGCGAACTGCCACGCTACGAAGTGGTGGATATCCAGGGCGAGCCCCATTGCCGGGTGTTCTTCGTGGAATGTGAAATCACCTTATTGAACGAAAAAAGCCGAGGTCAGGGTGTGAGCCGTCGTATTGCCGAACAGGTAGCGGCCGCTGCAGCACTGATTGCCCTGGGCGTGGAGAATGGCCATGACTGATTCAACCGCAACACGCTGTGGCTATGTTGCCATCGTCGGCCGCCCGAACGTGGGCAAGTCCACGCTGCTCAACCACATTCTCGGCCAGAAGCTCGCGATCACCTCGCGCAAGCCCCAGACCACCCGCCACAACATGCTGGGCATCAAGACCGAAGGCCACGTGCAAGCGGTGTATGTCGATACCCCAGGTATGCACAAAGGTGGCGAGAAAGCCCTGAACCGCTACATGAACAAGACCGCCTCGGCCGCGTTGAAAGACGTCGACGTGGTGATCTTTGTAGTCGACCGCACCAAGTGGACCGACGAAGACCAGATGGTCCTCGAGCGTGTGCAATACGTGACCGGCCCGTTGATCGTCGCGCTGAACAAGACCGACCGTATCGAAGACAAAGCCGAGCTGATGCCACACCTGAGCTGGCTGCAGGAGCAACTGCCGAACGCCCAGATCATCCCGATCTCGGCCCAGCACGGTCATAACCTGGAAGCCCTGGAGCGCGTGATCGCCGAGCACCTGCCGGAGAACGAGCACTTCTTCCCGGAAGACCAGATCACCGACCGCAGCAGCCGCTTCCTCGCCGCCGAACTGGTCCGCGAGAAAATCATGCGCCAGATGGGCGCCGAGCTGCCGTACCAGATCACCGTCGAAATCGAAGAGTTCAAGCAGCAGGGCAAGACCTTGCATATCCATGCGCTGATCCTCGTCGAACGTGACGGCCAGAAGAAAATCATCATTGGCGACAAGGGCGAGCGTATCAAGCGTATCGGTACCGAAGCGCGCAAGGACATGGAGCTGCTGTTCGACTCCAAGATCATGCTCAACCTGTGGGTGAAGGTTAAGGGTGGCTGGTCCGATGATGAGCGTGCGTTGCGCTCCCTGGGCTATGGCGACCTGTAACGGGTCTCGAACACACTGCAAAACCTTGTGGGAGCGGGCTTGCCCGCGATGAGGATGTAACATTCAGCAGAGATGTTGACTGTGACGCCGCCATCGCGGGCAAGCCCGCTCCCACATTGGATCGACGCTGTTTCACGTTCTGCGAGAGAGCCTCATGTCCGCCTCCCCCCCCAGCCAACCCGCCTACGTCCTGCACAGCCGCGCCTACCGCGAAACCAGCGCGCTGGTGGACTTCCTCACGCCCCAAGGCCGCCTGCGCGCCGTCTTGCGCAGCGCGCGCGGTAAGGCGGGCACGTTGGCGCGGCCGTTCGTGGCGCTGGACGTGGAGTTTCGCGGCAAGGGCGAGCTGAAAAACGTCGGCCGCCTGGAAAGCGTCGGCACCTCGGCCTGGCTGAATGGCGATGCGCTGTTCAGCGGCCTTTACCTCAATGAACTGCTGATTCGCCTGTTGCCCGCCGAAGACCCGCACCCCGCGGTCTTCGATCACTACGCTGCCACCTTGCTTGCCCTCGCTGAGGGCCGCCCCCTGGAACCGCTGCTACGCGCCTTCGAATGGCGCTTGCTCGACGACCTTGGCTACGGCTTCGAACTGGCCAACGACTTGCACGGCGAGCCCATCGCCGCCGATGGCATGTATCGCCTGCAAGTCGATGCCGGGCTTGAGCGCGTGTACCTGCTGCAGCCCGGCCTGTTTCAGGGCACCGAACTGCTGGCCATGAGCGAAGCCGACTGGCACGCTCCCGGTGCGCTGTCTGCTGCCAAGCGCCTGATGCGCCAGGCCCTGGCTGTGCACCTGGGCGGGCGGCCGCTGGTCAGTCGCGAGTTGTTTCGAAAGCCCTGACATCCCCGTGTATGCTGTGCACCGATTCTTTCCCTTTTCAGGAGCGCCTCCGTGACCACCAGCAATCGCATTCTTCTTGGCGTCAACATCGACCACGTCGCCACCCTGCGCCAGGCCCGGGGCACCCGTTACCCTGACCCGGTCAAGGCCGCGCTGGACGCCGAAGAAGCGGGTGCCGACGGCATCACCGTGCACCTGCGCGAAGACCGCCGCCACATCCAGGAGCGCGACGTGCTGCTGCTCAAGGACGTGCTGCAAACCCGCATGAACTTCGAAATGGGCGTCACTGAAGAAATGATGGCGTTCGCCGAGCGCATCCGCCCGGCGCATATCTGCCTGGTACCGGAAACCCGCCAGGAGTTGACCACCGAAGGCGGCCTCGACGTCGCCGGCCAGGAAGCACGGATCAAGGCTGCGGTGGAGCGCCTGTCGCGGATCGGCAGTGAAGTCTCGCTGTTTATTGACGCCGACGAACGCCAGATCGAAGCCTCCCGCCGTGTGGGTGCCCCGGCCATCGAACTGCACACCGGTCGCTACGCCGATGCCACCACGCCGACCGAAGTGGCCGACGAACTGCAACGCATCATCGACGGCGTGAACTGCGGGCTCAACGAAGGCTTGATCGTCAATGCCGGCCATGGCTTGCATTACCACAACGTCGAGGCCGTGGCCGCAATCAAAGGTATCAACGAGCTGAACATCGGCCATGCCCTGGTGGCCCACGCGTTGTTCGTCGGTTTCAAAGGCGCGGTAGCCGAAATGAAAGCCCTGATCCTGGCCGCTGCCAAACATTAATAAACAATGAAGATCAATGTGGGAGCTGGCTTGCCTGCGATCGCGGTGGGCCTGCTACGAATGCGTCAACTGACAC
>NZ_WKCD01000124.1:0-14611 GCF_021606625.1 Pseudomonas sp. PA-4-8C | reverse complement strand
CGCCGCCACCTTCGCAGACTGCGGAGAAAACAAAAGCCACCTGAAACTGTTCCGCGTCAACGCCGGGGTTCCGCTTGTGGAAGCCCTCGAACACGCCTCCCACGTGCTCTACTACGCCAAAATGCTCGCGCTTGAAGCGGCCATGGACCCCAAGGCGGAAAAGTTTGCGTTTGCCTCGCATTATCTGGGTGAGATGGGTAAGGCGATCATTGATGACTTGCTGCTGGCGATGCAGCCTGGCAGTCAAACCCTGCTGTAAGTAGTACGCGCCCGGTGCACCGCATCGGGCGCTTGTCTGTATCTCTCTCAATTGCCCATGATCAGCACAAATACGATGTGGGAGCTGGCTTGCCTGCGATGACGGCGGCACAGGCACTCGTGATGTTGACTGACCTGCCGCTATCGCAGGCAAGCCAGCTCCCACAGGGAAATTTGGGTGTGTCAGGGGTTAAGGCGGCAGCCTTGGCGGTTGCCTATCCATCGCGCTGTATGCGTACGCCCCAACCCACTCGCTGTCACTTCACTGCGCTCAGGCGTGTCGATAAACGCACTGATGGGCACGTACTGCTTCACATACCCCAGGCAATAGTCCGCCGGGTTGTTGGCCACGTACCGACACGAGCAATACTCCTTGGCGGTGTACGCCGCGATGATGTCGGGAAAGGCTTGCAGGTTGACGCGCTCATGCCAAACCCCGCCCAAGAGTGCGATAAACAACACCAGTAAAACGCTGATAAATGGATGACGACGAATCATGAGCGCACCGCCGCCAGCACGCGTTTTAGCAGTTCGTTATGCCGGTAACTGCCATCACGATCATCGCCGTAGCGCACGATCACCAGGTGTTCGTCGGGCAGCACGTACAGCGCCTGGCCCCAGTGCCCCAGCGCGGCGAAGGTGGTGGCCGGTGCGTCGGGCCAGGGTCGGGGGGCGCCGGTGTTGAGCCACCAATGGCCGCCCGGCACGGCTTCATCCTGGCCGGCTTTGTAGTGGTCGAAGGGCCTGCGATTAAAGGCGACCCAGTCCTTGGGCAGCAGTTGCCGCTCGCCCCAGCGTCCATCCCGCGCCATCAGCAGTCCGACCCGTGCCAGATCTCGGGCCGTGAGGTAGGCATAGGACGACGCGACAAACGTCTCATCGGCATCGGTTTCCCAGGTTGCGTCGCGAATGCCCAGGGGCTGGAACAGCGCGTCCCACGGGTAGGTCATGTAGGCCTTGTGGCCGAGCATGCCCTTGAGCGCAGCGGAGAGGATATTGCTGTCGCCACTGGAATAACGGAAAGCCTGGCCAGGGGCGGCGGCGGCTTCGGTATCCGCTGCGAATTGCGCCATGTCCGTGTGGCCACGGGTGTAAAGCATCGCCACCACCGAAGATTTCAACGGGGCGTATTCGTAGTCTTCCTGCCAATCCAACCCCGAGGCCCAGTGCAGCAAGTCGGCCATGCTCACCTTGGGGTGCTGCTTCATCGGCGGGTAGAAACGTGCGGCGGCGTCGCTGAGTTTGAAGCGGCCTTGCCCATAGGCCACGCCCAGCACGGTAGCCATCAGGCTTTTGCTGACGGACCAGGTGAGGTGCGGTGTGCTCACAGTGGTGGGCGCGGCGTAGCGTTCATAAATGATTTCGCCGTCGCGAATGACCAACAACGCATCGGTGCGAATACCGGTGCGGGTGGCATCGTCGCGGGTTGGGAAAGCGTAGGCGTCCAGGGCATCGACAGCGGGGCCGGCGAGGGCTGTGCCCAGGGCCCACTCCTTATCAGGCCAGATTTCAGCGCGAGCATTCACGGTGACAAACAGCAGGGCAACGCACAACAGGCCTCGGACCATGGACGCAAACTCAAGGAGGGCATTCAAGCCCGCGAGCCTAGCTCACGCCAGTGACAGATTTGCGACAAGGGGGCTGTCATCCAACCGTCACCGTAACTTCATGGAGCTGACACCGAGGCTACATAGCCTGACTTTGGACAACAAAGTCGACTGGCCGCAACCTGGCCGGCACCCGGAGACTCGCTATGACTCAGATCGCCCGCATCAGCGACAAAGGCAATGAACGCCGTCTGCAAGCCGAACGCCTGGTAGGCGCACAGGCATTGCAGGAAGCCCAGGCCCTGCGGTTCAACGTATTCAGCGGCGAATTCAACGCCAAGCTGAAAGGCGCGGAACTGGGTCTGGACATGGATGACTATGATGTTCACTGCAGCCATATCGGCGTGCGGGATTTGAACAGCGGTCGACTCGTCGCCACCACCCGCCTGCTCGACCACCAGGCCGCCAGCACCCTGGGCCGGTTCTACAGCGAAGAAGAATTCAGCCTGCACGGCCTGCTGCACTTGCAGGGCCCGATCCTGGAGATTGGCCGCACCTGCGTCGACCCGGCCTACCGCAATGGCGGCACCATCGCGGTGCTCTGGGGCGAGTTGGCCGAGGTGCTCAACCAGGGCGGCTACAGCTACCTGATGGGCTGCGCAAGCATCCCGATGCACGACGGCGGCATCCAGGCCCACGCGATTATGCAGCGCTTGCGCGAGCGCTACCTGTGCAACGAACACCTGCGCGCCGAACCAAAAAAACCGCTGCCGGCCCTGGACTTGCCGTCCAACGTCATCGCCGAAATGCCGCCGCTGCTCAAGGCCTACATGCGCCTGGGCGCGAAGATCTGCGGCGAGCCGTGCTGGGATGAAGACTTCCAGGTAGCCGACGTGTTTATCCTGCTCAAGCGCGACGAGTTGTGCCCGCGTTACGCGCGCCACTTCAAGGCGGCCATGTGATGAACCGCCTGCGCATTTACGGGCGCATCGCCCGCGTGCTGTTGGTGGTGGGGCTGGGGTTGAGCATGGCCAGTGTGTTCGGCCTGTTCGAGCGCCTGGGGGTGGCTAACTCGATGGTGCGGCGCCAGCGTTGGTCGCGCTTCTTCATGGCACGGCTGACCAACGCCCTGCCCTTTCGCGTGACGGTGCATGGCGAGTTGCCGCAAACGCCGATGCTGTGGGTGAGCAATCATGTGTCCTGGACGGATATCCCGTTGCTGGGCATGGTGGCGCCGATGTCGTTTTTGTCCAAGGCCGAGGTGCGTACCTGGCCGGTGGCGGGCTGGCTGGCGGCCAAGGCTGGCAGCCTGTTTATTCGTCGCGGTTCAGGTGACAGCCAACTGATTCGCAAGCAGATGACCCGTCATCTGGAACAACAGCACCCCTTGCTGATGTTCCCCGAAGGCACCACCACCGACGGTCGCGGCCTGCGCACGTTCCACGGGCGCTTGCTGGCCAGCGCGATCGATGCGGATGTGTCGCTGCAGCCGGTGGCGATTCGGTATCTGCGCGACGGCCAGGTCGACCCGCTGGCGCCCTTTATTGGCGATGATGATTTGCTATCGCACCTGATGCGCTTGTTTTCCAATGACCAGGGCGATGTAGAGATTCATGTGCTCAAGCCGATTGCCTGCACTGGGCAGGAACGTGCGGCGTTGGCGTATCAGGCGCAGCAAGCGGTGCAGAAGGCGTTGTTTGGGCCAGTGCCGGAAGCAGAGCAAGTGGCTGCTCGACCTGCATTCGCAGCCTGAAGCAATGTGAACACAATCCAAATATGGGAGCCGGCAAGCCAGCTCCCACATTCAGCTCTCATGTAGTCAGTTGAGATTGTGCAAATTTCTGCAACTCTGGGTAGAACAGTCGAAAGTCCTCACTCAGCGGCTCATACAAAACCCGCAACTCCTGCATCGCATACCCTAACTCCTCGGGCTGTGTCAGCCGCCGCGAAATCCCGCGCAGCACCTGGTCCATCACCGCAAACTCGCGGTACGAGCCCAACCAATCATCCGCTGCCATATACGGCGCAATCTGCGCCAGCCGCCCCGGCAACGCGGGTTCAGCCGCCAACACCTGATACACCTGGGACGTGAAACGCTCCAGAGGCTGGTCGGCATACAGCGCCCAATCCCGCGCCAGGCAATGGTCGAAAAACACATCAAGGACGATCCCGGCATAGCGCCTGCGGGTCTGGCTGAAGCGCGACAACGCCTCGCCCACCAGCGGATGGCTATCGGTAAAGCGGTCGATGGAACGATGCAGCTGGATCGCCGCTTCGATTTGCGGGCTGAACTGGCCCTGCAGGCGGCCTTTGACGAAGTCGCCATAGAGGCTGCCCAGCAATTGCGCCGGAAGTTGGCCGCCCAGGTGCAGATGTGCGAGATAATTCATGCCGCGCAGTCTACCACTGCCACCTACATATCGTTATAACCCGATATACAGATTCGCTTTGACCTCAGATCAAAATCATATTGGTATATCGGGATATGACGATTTAAAGTTCGCCTCATCGCGATATAACGCTTTACGACACCGAGCACCCTGCCATGTCCATCGACCTCGACGAAATAATAAAAGCCCTGGCGCACCCAGTACGACGAGACATCCTCACCTGGCTCAAAGACCCGAAAGTCCAGTTCCCCGCGCAATTACACAACCACGAATACGGCATCTGCGCCGGGCAGATCGACCAGCGCTGCGGCTTGTCCCAGTCCACCGTGTCAGCCCACCTGGCCACCTTGCAACGGGCGGGGTTGATCAGCAGCCAGAAAGCCGGGCAGTGGCACTTTTTCAAGCGCAACGAGGAAGTGATCCAAGCCTTTCTCACGGCGCTCATCACCGAACTCAGCGCACCGTAATCACCAAGGACACGCCCCATGCCCCTCTCGCTACTCATACTGGCCCTGAGCGCCTTCGCCATCGGCACCACCGAGTTCGTCATCATGGGCTTGCTGCCCGATGTGGCGGCGGACCTGGGTGTGTCGATTCCCGGCGCCGGCTGGCTGGTGACCGGCTACGCCCTGGGCGTGGCCATCGGCGCACCGTTCATGGCACTGGCCACCGCCAAGCTGCCACGCAAGGCGGCGCTGGTAGCGTTGATGGGTATTTTCATTATCGGCAACCTGCTCTGCGCCCTGGCAAGCGACTACAACGTGCTGATGTTTGCCCGGGTGGTCACAGCGTTGTGCCACGGTGCCTTCTTCGGGATTGGCTCGGTGGTGGCGGCCAACCTGGTGCCGGCCAACAAACGTGCGTCGGCGGTAGCGCTGATGTTCACCGGGTTGACCCTGGCGAACGTGCTGGGCGTGCCCCTGGGTACGGCGCTGGGCCAGGAAGCCGGCTGGCGCTCGACCTTCTGGGCCGTGACCGTGATTGGCGTGATCGCCTTGATCGGCCTGATTCGCTTCTTGCCCGCCAAGCGTGACGAAGAAAAACTCGATATGCGCGCTGAACTGGCCGCCCTCAAGGGTGCCGGTATCTGGTTGTCGCTGAGCATGACCGCGCTGTTTGCCGCGTCCATGTTCACCCTCTTTACCTACGTCGCACCGCTGCTGGGCGATGTCACCGGCGTGTCGCCCAAGGGCGTGACCTGGACCCTGCTGCTGATCGGCCTGGGGCTCACCGTGGGCAACATCATCGGCGGCAAACTGGCGGACAAGCGCCTGGCGGCCACCCTGATCGGCGTGTTCATCAGCATGGCGGTGGTGTCCACGGTGCTGAGCTGGACCAGCGTCGCGGTGATACCGACTGAAATCACCCTGTTCCTGTGGGCCACCGCCTCGTTCGCCGCCGTGCCGGCGCTGCAAATCAACGTGGTGACCTTCGGCAAGGCCGCGCCGAACCTGGTGTCCACCTTGAACATCGGCGCCTTCAACATTGGCAACGCCCTCGGCGCCTGGGTCGGCGGCAGCGTGATTGCCCACGGCTTCGGCCTGACCAGCGTGCCGCTGGCGGCCGCCGCACTGGCGATTCTCGCGCTGCTGGTGACCCTGATCACTTTCCGTCAGGGCGGCAATGCCGACCTGGCCCCCGCGACCCACTGATCAACTTAAAGAGAAGGTGTTTTTCCATGACGACTATTTTCGATCCGATCACACTGGGCGATGTGCACCTGTCGAACCGCATCATCATGGCGCCGCTGACCCGCTGCCGCGCGGATGCCGGGCGCGTGCCCAATGCGCTGATGGCCGAGTACTACGTGCAACGCGCCTCCGCCGGGCTGATCCTCAGCGAAGCCACTTCCGTGACGCCGATGGGCGTGGGCTACCCGGACACCCCCGGCATCTGGTCCAACGACCAGGTGCGCGGCTGGGCCAACATCACCAAGGCCGTGCATGGCGCGGACGGCAAGATCTTCCTGCAACTGTGGCACGTCGGCCGCATTTCCCACGAGTCCTACCTGAACGGCGAAACCCCGGTGGCCCCGAGTGCGGTCCAAGCCAAAGGCCACGTCAGCCTGGTTCGCCCCCTGGCCGACTACCCGACCCCGCGCGCCCTGGAAACCGCTGAAATCGCCGACATCGTCGACGCTTACCGCACCGGCGCCGAGAACGCCAAGGCCGCCGGTTTCGACGGTGTGGAAATCCACGGCGCCAACGGCTACCTGCTCGATCAGTTCCTGCAAAGCAGCACCAACCAGCGCACCGATCAGTACGGTGGCTCTTTGGAAAACCGTGCGCGCCTGTTGCTGGAAGTCACCGACGCCGCCATCGAAGTCTGGGGCGCCGGCCGCGTGGGCGTGCACCTGGCACCGCGTGCTGATGCTCATGACATGGGCGACGACAACCTCGCCGAGACCTTCACCTACGTCGCCAGCGAACTGGGCAAGCGCGGCATCGCGTTCATCTGCTCCCGCGAAAAAGAAGGCGCAGACAGCCTTGGCCCACAGCTGAAAAAAGCCTTCGGCGGTGCGTACATCGCCAACGAACGCTTCACCAAAGACAGCGCCAATGCCTGGCTGGCGGCGGGCAAGGCGGACGCAGTGGCCTTCGGTATTCCTTTCATCGCCAACCCGGATCTGCCGGCGCGACTGAAGGCTGATGCACCGTTGAACGAGCCGCACCCGGAAACCTTCTATGGCAAAGGCCCGGTGGGTTATATCGACTACCCGACGCTGCCGATCTAACGTAACCCGCAAAACCCAATACTGTAGGAGCGAGCTTGCTCGCGAAAAACGTCAACGATAACGCGCGCTTCCTGAACGAACGCGGCGCCTGTTAGTTTTTCGCGAGCAAGCTCGCTCCTACAGTGTCAGTGGCAAGTCTCCCTCCCACATTGGTGCCCCCTGGAAACATCGCTTCACAGAACGGCAACAATATCGCTACAAAATACTTAGCCGGCTACCTATCAACCGCCCGCCATGCCGTATATAAAGTCACCCCACAAATCAGGCAGAAGGACGATTGACCGTCTTTAGGCTTTACTGTTGACACAACGGGTTGCAATTACGCATTTTGTTTCAATTGCGCAGGCTGGGGCTCAGGCGCAGCATGTCCAGCCCTATATCAGCCCAGCGCTCGGCGTCCTGATGCAGTTCAAAGCTATCGGGGACCAGCAGCCACTGGCCGATCAAACCGTGGATAAAGGCATGTATGCAGACAGCCCCACGGGTGGTGTCGAGATTTTCAGGCAGTTGCCCGCGATTGACCGCGTTACGCAACGTCAGGCTGATACGCAGGTTGCATTCCAGGGTGTGGGTCTGGCGCTGGCGGCGCATGTCGCACATTTCATCGGTGAACTCGCACTTATGAAACAGAATCTCGTTGATGCGCCGGGTTTTCGGGTCCAGGGCCACTTCATGGTAGAGATGAATCAGCAGCTTGCGCATACAGCCCAGCGGGTCGACTTCATCCTCGCTTTCACTCGCCCGGGCCAATTCGTCCAGAGGTTCGTGCAGCGTGTCGAGCAAGGCCTGGAGCAAATCGGACTTATTGCTGAAATGCCAATAGATAGCCCCGCGCGTCACGCCCGCCAGCGCGGCGATATCCGCCAGGGTGGTACGCGCCACGCCACGCTCATAAAAGGCTTGCTCGGCGGCTTGGAGAATCTGGTTGCGCGTTTCCTGAGCTTCCTCTTTGGTGCGACGAACCATGGCAGTAAAACCTCAATCGGGACACTGTGGACGGTACTTGACCGTCATCTGAATAATTGTGGGACGACGCCGTCATGGGCGCCGAACGTACTAGAATCGAGGCTTGCGGCGGTGCTTTGTCAGCATTGCGCGAAGCCTGTCAAGAGTTTACAAACAACCATGAACGTAAGTATATTGCGTAGCAAGCTACTTATCCACTCACGGCTTGTTTTTTACCCTTCCACACTTCTTGTGCGCACTCTGCGCGCCTGACCCGAGGATCTTCATGCAACTTAAGCCAGCTGTTACCGCTCTGGTCACTGCCGTCGCCCTGGCATCGCTGCTCAGCGGATGTAAAAAGGAAGAAGCGGCACCGCCCGCTCAAACCCCTCAGGTCGGCGTGGTCACCATTCAACCGCAAGCCTATACCCTGACTACCGAGCTGCCTGGCCGCACCACGGCCTTCCGCATTGCGGAAGTTCGGCCGCAGGTCAACGGCATCATTCTCAAGCGCCTGTTCAAGGAAGGCGCCGACGTGAAGGAAGGGCAACAGCT
The DNA here is from genome assembly GCF_021606625.1 of Pseudomonas sp. PA-4-8C. Taxonomy (NCBI): domain Bacteria; kingdom Pseudomonadati; phylum Pseudomonadota; class Gammaproteobacteria; order Pseudomonadales; family Pseudomonadaceae; genus Pseudomonas; species Pseudomonas sp. PA-4-8C. The sequence continues at coordinate 6,182 of NZ_WKCD01000124.1, read as the reverse complement.
CTACCAGATCGACCCGTCGGTGTATGAAGCCACCCTGAAAAGCGCACAAGCCAGCCTGTCCCAGACAAAGTCCATCAGCGACCGCTACAAGCAGTTGGTCGATGAACAGGCCGTCAGCCGTCAGGAATACGACACTGCCGTCGCCAACCGCATGACCGCCGAAGCAAACGTTCAAACCGCCCAGATCAACGTGCGCTACACCAAAGTGTTTGCACCGATCTCCGGGCGCATTGGTCGTTCTTCGGTGACCGAAGGCGCATTGGTCAGCAATGGCCAGGCCGATGCCATGGCCGTGATTCAGCAACTGGACCCGATCTACGTCGACGTCACGCAGTCCTCGGCTGAAATGCTGAAACTGCGCCGCGACCTGGAAAGCGGCCAGCTGGAGAAGGCCGGCGAAAACGCCGCCAAGGTCAAGCTGACCCTGGAAGATGGCACGGCCTACGCCCAGGACGGCAAGCTCGAGTTCTCCGAAGTGTCGGTCGACCAGACCACCGGTTCCGTGACCCTGCGTGCCGTGTTCCCCAACCCTGACCACGTGCTGCTGCCGGGCATGTTCGTGCACGCCCAGTTGCTGGCCGGTGTGAACAGCAAGGCCATCCTGGCGCCGCAGCAAGGCGTGACCCGCGACCTGCGCGGCATTCCAACGGCGCTGATCGTGAACAAGGACAACAAGGTCGAGCAACGCGAACTGGTTGCCAACCGTACCGCCGGTGCCTACTGGCTGGTGGAAAAAGGCCTCAATGCCGGTGATCGCGTCATCACCGAAGGCTTGCAGTACGTCAAGCCAGGCGCCGAGGTTAAGGTCACGGAAGCCTCCAACGCCAAACCCGCCGGTACCGCTGCAGCGCCTGCTGCCGCTGCTGGTCAAGGGGAGTAATCCATGTCGAAATTTTTTATCGACCGTCCCATTTTCGCCTGGGTAATTGCCCTGGTGATCATGCTGGTCGGGGCACTCTCGATCCTGAAGTTGCCCATCAACCAATACCCGGCCATTGCGCCAACGGCCATTGATATCCAGGTGACCTACCCAGGCGCTTCCGCACAAACCGTGCAGGACACCGTGGTGCAGGTCATCGAGCAACAGCTCAACGGTATCGACAACCTGCGTTATGTCTCCTCGGACAGTAACTCCGACGGCAGCATGACCATCACCGTGACGTTCAACCAGGGTACCAACCCGGATATCGCCCAGGTTCAGGTACAGAACAAGCTGAACCTGGCCACCCCACTGCTGCCCCAAGAAGTGCAGCAACAGGGTATCCGCGTGACCAAGTCGGTGAAGAACTTCCTGATGGTGATCGGTCTGGTGTCGGAAGACGGCAGCATGACCAAGGACGACCTCTCCAACTACATCGTGTCCAACATCCAGGATCCGATCTCCCGTACCGCGGGGGTGGGTGACTTCCAGGTGTTCGGTTCGCAGTACGCCATGCGTATCTGGCTCGACCCCGCCAAGCTGAACAACTATCAGCTCACGCCAGTGGACGTCAGCAATGCCATCAAGGCCCAGAACGTGCAGGTGGCCACCGGCCAACTGGGCGGCCTGCCTGCCCTGCCCGGCACGCAGCTGAACGCCACGATCATCGGCAAGACGCGTCTGCAAAGCACCGAAGAATTCGCCAAGATCCTGATGAAGGTGAACACCGACGGCTCCCAGGTTCGCCTGGGTGACGTCGCGCGTATAGAACTGGGCGGCCAGAACTACAGCATCAGTGCACAGTTCAACGGCAAGCCGGCTTCGGGTATGGCGATCAAGCTGGCGGCCGGTGCCAACGCACTGGACACCGGCAAGGCCATCCGCGAAACAGTCAAGTCCCTGGAGCCGTTCTTCCCGCCTGGCATGAAGGCGGTGGTGCCCTATGACACCACCCCGGTCGTGACCGAATCGATCTCCGGTGTGGTTCACACCCTGGTCGAAGCGATCGTGCTGGTGTTCCTGGTGATGTTCCTGTTCCTGCAGAACTTCCGTGCCACCATCATCACCACCATGACCGTACCGGTGGTATTGCTGGGTACCTTCGGGATCCTGGCGGCGTGCGGCTTCACCATCAACACCCTGACCATGTTCGGCATGATCCTGGCCATCGGCTTGCTCGTGGACGATGCCATCGTTGTGGTGGAAAACGTCGAACGGGTAATGGCCGAGGAACACCTGTCGCCCAAGGAAGCAACGATCAAGTCCATGGGCCAGATCCAGGGCGCCCTGGTGGGTATTGCCCTGGTGCTCTCGGCGGTACTGCTGCCGATGGCGTTCTTCGGTGGTTCCACCGGTGTGATCTACCGGCAGTTCTCCATCACCATTGTTTCGGCGATGGCGTTGTCGGTACTGGTTGCCCTGATCTTCACCCCGGCGTTGTGCGCCACCATGCTCAAGCCGATTGATCCGGAAAAACACGGCCAACCCAAGCGCGGCTTCTTCGGCTGGTTCAACCGTACCTTCGACCGTGGCGTACTCAAGTACGAGCGCGGCGTGGGCGGCATGATCAAGCACAAGATCCCGGCGTTCCTGGTGTATGCGCTGATCCTGGTCGGCATGATCTGGATGTTCACCCGTATTCCAAGCGCGTTCCTGCCTGAGGAAGACCAGGGTGTGATCTTCGCCCAGGTGCAGACACCGGTTGGTGCTTCGGCTGAGCGCACGCAAAAAGTCGTCGACGACATGCGCGCCTTCCTGCTGAACGACAAGGAAGGCGAGCCAGGCGAAGGCAAGGCGGTGAAGTCGGTGTTTACCGTGAACGGCTTCAACTTTGCTGGCCGTGGCCAGAGCTCGGGTCTCGCGTTCGTGATGCTCAAACCGTGGGATGAGCGTGACTCGACCCAATCGGTGTTCGAAGTGGCCAAGCGTGCCCAGGGTTACTTCTTCGGGGCCTTCAAGGACGCCATGGTATTTGCCATCGTGCCACCTTCGGTACTGGAGCTGGGTAACGCCACCGGTTTTGACGTGTTCCTGCAAGACCAGGGTGGCGTCGGCCACGACAAGCTGATGGCTGCACGTAACCAGTTCCTGGGCGCGGCAGCACAGAGCAAGGTGCTGGCCGGCGTACGTCCTAACGGCGTGAACGACGAGCCGCAGTACGAGCTGACCGTTGACGACGAGAAGGCCAGTGCCCAGGGCATCAGCCTCGCGGATATCCAGCAGACCCTGGCCATTGCCTTGGGTGGTAGCTACATCAACGACTTCATCGACCGTGGTCGCGTGAAGAAGGTGTATGTACAAGGTGACGCCGCCAGCCGCATGTCGCCCGAAGACCTGGACAAATGGTACGTGCGCAGCAACGACGGGAAAATGGTGCCGCTGTCGGCCATCTCGTCGGGCCAGTGGATCTACGGTTCGCCCAAGCTTTCGCGATACAACGGTGTAGCGGCGATGGAAATCCTCGGTACCCCGGCACCGGGCTACAGTACCGGTGATGCGATGGCCGAAGTCGAACGCATCGCCAAAGAACTGCCGGCCGGTGTCGGTTACGCCTGGACAGGCCTGTCGTACGAAGAACGCCTTTCCGGTTCCCAGGCGCCAGCACTGTACGCACTGTCGCTGCTGGTCGTGTTCTTGTGCCTGGCGGCGCTGTACGAAAGCTGGTCGATCCCGATCGCGGTGATTCTGGTTGTACCTCTGGGTGTGATCGGTGCACTGATCGCCACCAGCATGCGCGGCTTGTCCAACGACGTGTTCTTCCAGGTGGGCCTGTTGGTGACGGTGGGCCTGGCGGCGAAAAACGCCATCCTCATCGTGGAATTCGCCAAGGAATTGCACGAGCAAGGCAAAGGCATCGTCGAGGCGGCTATCGAAGCATCCCGCATGCGTCTGCGCCCGATCATCATGACCTCGTTGGCGTTCATGCTCGGCGTATTGCCGCTGGCAATCTCCACCGGCGCCGGTTCAGGCAGCCAGCACGCAATCGGTACCGGCGTTATCGGCGGTATGATCACGGCCACTGTGCTGGCGATCTTCTGGGTGCCACTGTTCTACGCAACCGTGTCCGCCGCTGGCGAACGCAAAAAGAAAGACACTACTGAAACTCCTAAAGAGGCTGGCCAATGAGCAAGTCGCTACTTTCCCTAGCCGTCACCGCATTCGTGCTCAGTGGCTGCTCGCTGATACCTGACTATCAGCGTCCCGAAGCGCCGGTGGCCGCGCAGTTCCCGCAGGGGCCGGCGTATTCGTCGGCCCAGGCGCCGAGCCAGGCCGCTGCCGAGCAAGGTTGGAAGCAGTTTTTCCATGACCCTGCCCTGCAGCAATTGATCCAGACCGCGTTGGTGAACAACCGTGACCTGCGTGTCGCGGCGCTGAACATCGACGCCTATGCAGCGCAATACCAGATCCAGCGTGCCGACCTGTTCCCGGCGGTATCGGCCACCGGTAACGGCAGCCGTTCGCGTACCCCGGCCAAGCTGTCGCAGACCGGCGAATCGACCATCGCCAGCCAGTACTCGGCGGGCCTTGGCATCAGTTCGTATGAGCTGGACCTGTTCGGCCGCGTTCGCAGCCTCAGTGAAGAAGCGCTGCAAAAGTACTTCGCCACTGAAGAAGCGCGCCGCAGCACCCAAATCAGCCTGGTGGCCAGCGTGGCGAATGCCTACCTGACCTGGCAGGCCGACAAGGAGCTGCTCAAGCTGACCCAGGACACCCTGGCCGCGTTCGAGCAAAGCTACAAGCTCACCTCGCGCAGCAATGAAGTCGGCGTGGCCTCGGCCCTCGACCTCAGCCAGGCACGCACCTCGGTGGAAAACGCCCGCGTGCAACTGGCCCGTTACACCCGCCAGGTGGCCCAGGACGAAAACAGCCTGACCCTGCTGCTGGGCACCGGCCTGCCAGCGAATATCGCCAGCAAGCCGCTGTCCGATGACCTGCTCAGCGAAGTGCCGGCCGGGTTGCCATCGGACCTGCTGCAACGTCGTCCCGACATTGTGCAGGCCGAGTACAACCTCAAGGCGGCCAACGCCAATATCGGCGCGGCCCGTGCGGCGTTCTTCCCGAGCATCAGCCTGACCGCCAGCGCCGGTACCGCCAGCCCTACCCTGGGTGGCCTGTTCAAAGGCGGTTCAGGGACCTGGGCGTTTGCCCCGCAGATCAACATCCCGATCTTCAACGCCGGTAGCCTGCGCGCAAGCCTGGACTATTCGAAGATCCAGAAAGAGATCAACGTGGCCAACTACGAGAAGGCCATCCAGACCGGCTTCCAGGAAGTCTCCGACGGCCTCGCCGCGCGTGCGACCTACAAGCAGCAACTGGATGCCCAGCGCGGCTTCGTCGAGGCTAACCAGGATTACTACCGCCTGGCCGAGCGTCGCTACCGCATTGGTGTCGACAGCAACCTGACCTTCCTCGATGCCCAGCGCCAACTGTTCAGTGCCCAGCAATCGCTGATCACCGACCGCCTGGCGCAGCTCACCAGCGAGGTCAACCTGTACAAGGCCCTCGGCGGTGGCTGGAACGAGCTGACCGCGAAGAACGAGCCGTTGAAAGAACAAGCACCGCCGTTGAAGTTGTTCTGATAGCGCAGGTGTGAAAAAACCGCTTCCCTTACCGGAAGCGGTTTTTTTATGTCATGCCGTTTTAATCATTATCAAAATAAGTTCATGTATGGATCTCAAGCTTAGAGCATCTGACCTCCATGTCCTTGCCATCATCCGTCGTCCAACCGAATGAAAAACTGGCATGGATCGAGGTCTCGCCAGACCCATCGCTGGAAATGCTTTTGACGCTCAAATTGCCCCAATACTCTTGCGGGGAATACTCGACATCGCTTTCAAGCCCAAACGTGGCACGGATAAGGCCTTCTCCAGGCCCGATGATGTAAGTCATATTCTCCTTCAGCTTGAACGCACGCTCTTGTCCATCACCGTCTGCCTCAAGGGTCAGTTCGTTTTTCGAGCCAGGGTTGCCTTCGATTCCCAACCGAATTCGCAAGTGGTGACCCTCGATGTAGCTCAACTCAAAACTATCGAATTGAATTGGCACCGTCCTGATCAATTCCGCCCTGAACGTATTTGAGGACGTTAAAAACTCACCCATATCTGATCCAAAGCTCATGGAATTCACTCCCTGATCACGTAAAAAAGATACTGTCAGCCTTTTCGAAAATAGGCGTATGAAATCAGAAGATCTACTGTTAACCCTGACAGTAGACAGCTAACCCTGCGCGCCGGAAGCTGACGAGTCGGGCGCATCACAATTA
>NZ_WKCD01000123.1:0-14616 GCF_021606625.1 Pseudomonas sp. PA-4-8C | reverse complement strand
ACCCTGGGGTGTCGGGATCGGCGGCCGGGCCGGCGCGTTGGCGCGCGGCTGGAGGTTCAGGGCTTCGTAATACGGCAGCGCCGACGTGCCGCCACGGTCTTCGACCACGATCAGCGGCTCGCCGGCACGCGAGGCCAGCGGCAGACCTGCCAGCAGCACGAGCAGACCCCGAAAGGCCAGATGGGATGTCGTCATGGGGATGTCTCCTGACGCGCGGCGAGGACCGCGGCGGTTGGGCGCGCGCCCTGCACCCGGGCGAGGTGGCGCGACACACTGCGCCGGTAGCGGGCGGCAGGCTCGCCGCCCGCAGGACGGTGGTAGCGGCCGATCGCCAGCAACCAGTCCTCGCCGGGGGTGTGCTGCTCGCGCAGGATCTCGGCAGCGATGGCGAGGTTGCGGTACGGGTCCAGCAGGTCGCACGCGCTGGCGTAGCGCTGCTGATGGTAGCCGAGGTTGATCTGGCCCAGGCCCGCGTCGATGCGCGTGTGCGGCGTGGAGCGCATCACCTGCTGCAAGCCCGCGCAGGCGTCGGCGCGGGTCGCATAGCGGCGCGACTGGCCGGCGACGTTGAGCGACCACGGCCACGGGACGATGCGCCCGTTGCGCCGGATGCCGCTTTCCTGCAAGGCCACTGCGTAGAGCACCGTCGAGGGGATGCCTGCGCGCTGTGCGGCGAGCTGGTAGGCCGGTGGCGGAACCTCCTGGGCCTGGGCGACGCAGGCGCACAGGCCAGCGGCGAGCACCAGTGCGCGCAGGAGTGCGGCTATGGCTGGCGCTGCCATTGGCCGTTCACCTCGCGCACGACCGCGGGCAAGTCGCCGGGCAGGCCCAGCGACAGCCAGCGGCCGCCGTCGTGGTTGAGCGTGATGGTGCCGCTGCGCACGCGCGCCGGATCGACGTTCGCGCGTTTGGCCCAGTCGCGGATGCGCGCATCGTCCTGGCGGCTGCCAACCATGTACAGGTCGAACTCGGTCCCCGAGGATTGCAGGCGCTGTACGAGCTGTCCGCAGGCTTCGCAGCCGTCCTTGACGAACACCGCCGTGCGGCCGGAGCCGCGCGTAGCTCCGGCGATCGGCTTGTCGTCGGGCAAGTTCACCCGCTGCATGCCAGGGTTCAGACGCTGCCAGGCCTCGTCGTAAGCCCTCTGGTAGGCGAGCAGCTTCTCCACGCGGCGCGCTTCGACCTGCACCTGCAGCTCGGCGTAGCGGCGCCGTTCCTCGTCGGTGCGGGCTTCGATGCCCAAGGCCGACAACGGGTCCAGGTTGGGCGAATAAATTCCCAGCGGCCCGTCCATCAGTTCGCGGTAGCGCGCCCATTCCTGCGGTTGCAGGCCCCAGTCGCTCGCCACCCGGTCGTCCAGGATGCGGGCGACCAGCGGGCGCTCCTGGCTCTGCGCATTGCGGGCGGGAGCCGCAGGCGGCTGCTGCGCCCAGACGGGCCACTGGGCGAACGCCAGCAGGAGCACGGAAAGGATGATCGATGGCTTCATGCGATCTGCTCCGGTCAGGGAATCGCCACGCGGCGGGTCTGGTCGCCGGCCTGGAACACCGCGGTGTTGCCCTTGACGGCCTGCAAGCGCCACGGGCCGACCGCATCGCCGGGTAGCAGCACCTGAAGCTGGTCGGGCGTGAAGTCGCCACTGCTCGGCGCGACGGACACGCTGCGCTCGCCGGCACGCAGTTCGGCACCGACGATGCGGAACGGGAGCGGCGGCGGTTCGGGCTTGGCGGCGGGCTTGTTCCTGGTGCGCGGCTGGGCGGGTGCAGCGGCGCGCGCAGCGGTCTGCCGCGCCTTGACCTGCTCGACTTCGGCGCGCAGTGCCTGAAGGTCGTCGGCGGCGGCATAGGCGCTCAGCGATTTCTCGACCTGGGCCGCGCGTGCTTCCAGGATTTGGCGGGTGTCTTTGAGGTCTGCCGCCGTGGCGACGGCCGGACGCTGCTGGATGGCTTCGACGGTCTCGGCCAGGCCTGTTGCCTGCGCTTCTAGGCGTTGCAGGCGGGATTCGAGGCGCTCCTGGTCGGCCTGGTCGTTCATGGCCTGGTAGCCCAGGGCCACGAAGACACTGAGGCCGAACAGCCAGAGCCACATCAGGCTCTGCACCACCACGGCGGCGGTTGAACGCTGGGCGGGTTGCGGGGCGTTCATGGCTGGCCTCCCGATGCCGCGGGCGCCAGCGGGAACGTCTGCGCCGCCTCGGTGGCGGGCGGCGCGGGTGTGTTGTCGGCGGTCATGCTGTCGCCGGGACGCTGGAAGCAGATTTGCCGCGCGCGGTCATCCGCGTGCAGTTCCCAGGCCGGGCCAGCCAAGGTGAGCAGCGCATCGCGCAAAGTCATGGGGCCAAGGTGCAAGTGCGCCGCCGGCAGCGGCAGTGCGTACAGCTCGATCACCGCGTGCGCCGTCTGGCACAAGCCGTAGCCGCTGCGCTTGAGCACATGCCGCAGCCCGTCGCCGACCGTGGCGCGGGCGTCCTCCGGCATGGCGACATCGATGGTCTGCAACAGCAGGTCGCGCTGCGCTGCTGTCGGTGCCAGTTCCACGAGGGTGTAGCGGCCGTAGCGCACGACGGGGATGTACTCGGGCGCTTCGGGTACAGGCGCGGCCGAGATTTCCTCGATGGTGTCTGGCGCGACCGGCGCGCTGGTCGTGGCGCAGCCGCCAGCCAGCACCGACCAAAGCAGGCCGAGAAAACCCGCCAGCAGGCGGCGTTCGGGATGGTGAAACCAGGGTGGAGAGGGGCACATGGCGCGTCGTCCTGAAACATCGAGCCCTCACCATCGCCGCTCGGGCCACGAGCGGCAGCAAACAATGCGAACCAGGCAGCGCCCGATTTCCCGACAGCCTCCCACCAAAGAAAAAGGCCCCCGAAGGGGCCAGTGAAGACGCATCGGACTTCGCCAGCTCACTCCCGAGCCAGCTTCAGGCCGGGATCGACCTGTGCCAGTTGGGTGTGCGACCAGCAGCGCACGAACTGCCCGTTCTCGCCGAGCGGCCGGTTCGCCACCGCCGCCGAATACTCGGCGGTGTCGCTGGTGTCGTAGCAGATGACCTTGATCTCGCCGCTGTCGCAGCGGATGGAGTGGATCTGGCCGTCGGTCATATCGACCACGACGACCTGCGGGACAAGGCCCAGTTCGCGGGCGGCCGACAGGATGGGGACATATTCGGCAGCGTCGAAGCAGACGAACGGCCCTTCGTACCGGGCTTCTTCGGCCAGTTCCCTGGCCTTGTCGTAGTGGATACCCAGGTCGTATTCCTCCTGGGTGATCCTGACCTTGAAGATCGGCATGTCGGGACTGCCGGAGGCATCGACGCAGGCGACCGCAACTTGCATCTCGATCTCACCGCCGTCGGCAGGTTCGGTCGAGGGGATGATGGCTTGGCCCGAGGGCACTTCGTCGGCCATGCCCATGCGCTCGCGCATTTCGTCGATGAAATCCTCGGAGGCCATCAGGCCATAGCGCGCCAGGCGCAAGGGAATGTCCTCTGCACCGAGGTTGCCGTCCTCGATGCGCTGCTGCATGAAGGCGGCGATCTCGGATTCGAGCGCATCGCTGCTAGGCGCCGAGGGCAACTCGGTCACCTCGATCGACCATGAATCCACCTTCGCGGCGGTCTCATCGATTAGCAACCTCTCGCCGATGGCGCGTACCCACATGCGTTGTAGGCGTGCCAGTACTTCCGACGCGGCCTCGTCGTCGAGCAGACAGGTCACGTCCAGCGTCATGCGAGCCTTCACGGTTTCGGACGTGGCTTGGGTATGGGTGTTCATGGAAATCTCCTTGGGATAAAAAGGCGCAGCCACGTCCACGGAGACCGTGGGCGTGGCTGCAAGGTGGGAACAACGGAAAGCCGGCGGCGCGAGGCCGGCATTGGCGTGGGATCAGGCGGCGACCAGTTGCCGGGCCAGTGCGACCTCGACGGAATCACCGTCCTGGTTGAGCACATCCAGCCCGGATTCGGGTACATCGCCGGACGTGCTTTGGGACACGAGGATCTTCTTGGCCATCAGCGCGAGGCACGCCATCTGCGAAGAGGCGGCGTACCCCAGGTAGATCACCTTCACGGCGAGCTTCTGGCCGATCCGCCACGAGCGGCGTGCAGCCTGCTGCAACGTGTACACATTCCACCCCGACTGCAGGAAAACAATCGTCGGGAATTCGAGCAGGTCCAACCCCGTCTTGACGAGTTCGGGGTTCGTAATGAGCACGTCGATGCCCCGGTCGATCTGCTCGGCAATCCAGTCCTCGCGCTGGCTGGCATCCACGCTCGCGCGCAGTACCGCCACCCGAAAACCTTCCTGCTCCAGCAGCATCTTCAGCCGGCTCGTGGTGTCCCGCGTGCCGGTATAGACCGAATACACCAGGGTCTTGCGACCCGCTTCCTTCTCCTCGCGGCAGATGTTGATCAGTTCGCGTTCCTTGGGCATCACCTCCAGCTCGTTGAACTGAGCCGGTGTGAATGCCAGCACCTCGCGCGTGCGCGGATGGCGGACCGTCTCTGCCCTGAAGCAGCAGTCGGGCCACGCCAGCAGCGTGTTGAGGACCACGCCCAGCAAAGTGGTGTCCCGCTTGCGCAGGGCCTCCTTGAGCTGTTGCGTCAGGCTGGAAGCCAGCTTCTGATACGCCTCGCCTTGCTCGGCGCTCATCGCCACGTCCCGGAACTCCTCGTCATACGGTGGCAGAACACCGCCGATGTCTCGCAGCTTCAGGAAGATGGTGTACGGCAGGATGCACCGCAGCACGCCCTTGGGGCCGAAGCCGGGGGCCTTGACCGTTCTGACCGTGACCTTGCTGCCTTTGGCCGTCTTGTGCGCCGGACCGTCGGACTCGGAGTAGATGTCCTTGAGGACGCCGTGATCCCTCATAAAGGCCATGGCGGCGGCGTTCATGCTGCCGTTGCGGCCGGGGATGTAGCCGTCCTCGATCATGCGGCCCGGAAGCGCGCGGAACAGCAAGTGGAAAAGATCGTCGGCGTAGCCGCCCATCAGCGTGCCAGTGAGCGAGACCGTCTTGCGGACCTTGGACGCGATGACGCCCATGGCCTGGCCTTGCGCCGAACCGCCCGTTTTGTACTCGTGGGCTTCGTCTGCGATGAGCAAGTCGAACGTGCTGCGCGGCAGATACCGCTTCACATATTCGCTGGGTTGGTAGCCGCCTTCACCGAAGCCGAACTCCATGTTCGCCATGGACCGCTCCATGCGATGCGCCTGGCGGTCGGAGAAGACCAGCTTCCCGCTCGCGTCCATCAGGTTGATGAAGTTGTGCAGGTTGTCGCCGAGCATCGAGGCCAGGAAGCTGTCCCCGAAGGTCTTCATCAGCTTCTGCGCGGTGGCTTCGCCGATGGTGGGAATACGCTTCAAGGCACGCAGCACAGCCGAGGACTGGTCGCTGCCGGACAGTGACCGCGGACGCATCAGCGTCCACAGCGCGCCGCCGCAGCCATTGCACTTGCGGCGAAACTCTTCCGCCTCCAGCTCCTGAGCAGTGATCGGCTCACCGTCGAGGTTGGTGACGACCTCTCCGCAGTGCGGGCAGGCCCCCACGTCGCCGTGACGGGTGTGCTTGCGCGCGAAGGCGGGCTTCCAGTGGAACCCCATCCTCATACGGACACGACCGAGGACGAAAAACTCCTGCGCCGGCGAAGGCACGCCAAGCTGCTCGCGCAACTTGATCAGTTTGAGCAGAGTATCCGGGCCATTGAGCACCCAGACCTTTGCGCCCGCGACGGTTTCGAGGATTTCCCGGCGCCACTTGTAAACAAGGTGCGGCGGGCTCAGGACGAGCGTGCGGCGATAGCCCTCGGCATGCAGGACCGCGGCCAGCGCAATGCCGATCGTGGTCTTTCCGGTGCCCATCTCGCCGTTGACGAAGACGGCCCGCTCGCCTTGGTTGACGAGCAGTTCTGAGGCCGCATGCACGACCTCGGCCTGGGCGGGGAACAACTGGCGTTTCAGCCCGGCCAGCACCAGTTGCCGGTGCGGGCGCGGCGTGCCGCTATAGACGGGCGGGTTCGCCCGGTTGAGGGATTCCAGCAGCTCGTCTCCGAACTCGGAAACGAAGTCCTGAAGGCTCATGGACAGCTCGGACGGTTCCTGTTCGAGCAGGTCGTCCATCGGGGACGAGGTATCAGCGGCCGAGGCCGCGTCGATGACTTGTGCGTTCATGGTGATGCTCCGAAAAGAAGAACGGGGCATGCACCACTCCCCAAAGGGCGGTGACATGCCCCCGGGTGGGAAGGAAATTCCGGCGCGCGTGCCGGTGGTGGAGACGATCAGTACTCGCTGGGCAGCAGTACCGTGGTGACGCTGCGATCCCATTCGGTGATGACCCAGACCTTCAGGCTCGGGCCGACCTCGTAGGACGAAAACAGGCGGTCTTCTCCCGACTTCAACGCGGCGTCGTTCTGGCGCCGGTCGCTGTCGTCGAGGTCACCCCAGTCGGCGGACAGATGCCGCAACAGGTACGGACGGGGATTGAGCTGGCCTTGTTGAACCAGGCTGGCGACGCCCGAGGTCATGACGACCTGGCCGGGGTTGAACCTGGGAAAAGCGTGCTGTGCAGGCGTGGACATGGAGATGGCTCCTTCAGAAAAAGAGGCACCTCGCCCCATCGGGGCGAAGTACCCCGGTGGGTGGAAGAAAAGACGCCGGACTAGCGTTCGGTCGTCAGCAGGATGTGCGTAGCACTGCGGTCGGCTTCGGTGACCACGCAGATGCGCAGTTCCCGATGGACCAAGTACATGGATTCGAGCCGCTCGCCAGCTATCAGGGCAGCGTTGTTGGCTTGCCATTTGTAGTCGGCGACTTCGCCCCAGTCGCCACGGGTATGGCGCTGGAAGTACGGCATGGGATCGAGGCGGCCTTCGCGCATCAGGCGATCGACGCCTTCGCTGAAGACCAGTGCCCCAATAGGAAACAGCAGAGTGCGGCGGTACCCGTTGGGATGGACGGTAGCCATGGAGATGCTCCTTCTCTATTGGCGGGAGCGATCTCCCGATCGGGAATCGTTCCCGACAGGGTGAATGGATAGGTGATTTACAACCGTCAGATCAAGACTTTTCTTCCGGCAGTTGCACGACCGTGGTGCACTGGTCGTCACTGGTGATGACGAGCAGGAACAGCCTCGGGGTGATCTTGAAACGCGACGTCATGGGTGCGCCTTGTTCCAGCGCGACGTCGTTCATCTGGCACTCGGCCTCACTGGCCTCGCCCCAGTCGCCGCGCACATGGCGCTGCACGTAGGGCAAAGGGTCGATGAGGCTTTTGCTTGCCAGCCAATGCACCTTCTCGCTCAGCTTGAGCGTGCCCAGTGCGAAGAGCGGTGGAACCTGGGGCTTGCGCCCCTGGAAGATGGACAGCATGGGGATACTCCTTGCAGGTGTTGAAGAGCAGGCGGCAGGCCGCCTGCGGGGTCAGTGGATGGTGAGAACCTGTCCCAGCGTGGAAGAGCTGAGTGTGAGGTCCCAGGCCCGAATCACCGGCACGAACTTGTCCGTCAGGATTCGGGTCTCGGCCAAGGAGCCGTCGTCGCGCTCGCGGTACTCCACGGCGGAAGACTTCTGCTTGAACGTGTCGCCCTTGACGGCCAGGGTGCGGCCGGTGGGTGACTGCACGACACCGGAGATCGCGCCGGCCGCGAGGGCCAGTGCCAGGTGCCACTGGGACAAGGCGCGTGCCGGAGCACGCAAGGTCTGCTGGGTCGCGCCCAGATGGGTCTCGAACGCGGGCCACAGGCCTTTGAGGCGCCGTACTTCGTCGGCGAACTGCTCGGGCTCCATGCTGATCCGGTAGAAATGCTCCGGCTCGGCGGGGGCCGTGGGGACCACATACGGCAGCAGCGTCCATTCGGGCGGCAACTCGTCCGCCTCCTGTTCGCCCAGGCCGATTTGCAGCAGCCGGGCGCGTGACGCTTTCACGTCATCGCCCGCCTGGTCGCGCTGCCGGACACGACGTCCGAACACCACGACCTGCTTGAACTGCTTGTCCACCGCCTGGAATACGGACAGGTCCGCGAAATGGCGTGTCAGCCAGCCGACCATCTCCTTATCCAGCACGTAGGACGGCAGGATGAAGACCAGGATGCCGCCGTACTGCAACAGGGGCAGCGTGCGCTGGTAGAACAGCTTTTCCAGACGGGCGCGGCCCTTGCCTTCATAGCCCAGGTTGCCGCTGGTGTCCCTTGCGAGATCGCCATAGGGCGGGTTGAGCCACAGGAGGCCGAAGGCCTGCCGCGAGATCATGGTGTCCATCAGGTCACCGTGGATGCAGTGATCGACCAGCAGCCGGGCGTGGGTGGCCCGCTCCTGATCGAACTCGACGGCATAGGCGCTGGTCAGCTCAGGCCCGAGGGCATGGGCGGCTTCGGCGATGGCAACGCCTTCGCCAGCGCAGGGATCACAAATGCACATGGGCCCATCGCTGGGCGCGAGCGCGCTGAGGGTTCTTTCGAGGGAGGCTTCGTCGGTCGGGTAGTACCCGTTCTTGGCGAAATTCCGAGCGAGCCTGGGGAACATGAGTGCCATGGGAAGTCTCCTGTCTGGCGGGGATGAAGGACGGAAGCACGCCAATGCATGCCTCCGCGGTGGGTCAAACCGATTCCACTTCCGGCGTCCAAATCCTGGCCGGATAGGGATAGGCGGTGAGCACGCCCTGGCGGATGAGGTCGCCCAGCGCTTCGGTGAGCGCGGGCACGTCGATGGCGAGCCGGAACCCTTGCAGCGGCCCGAGGGCCATGCGCAGGGAGCACAGCATTTCGCGCTCGCGCAGCAGCGCCAGGACTGGCGATTGCCAGTGGTCCAGCAGCGGCAGCGGGCACGTGTCCTTGACCAGGTGCCACAGGCGTGACGTGGGATCGGCCGCGGAGCGCGGCAGCAGCGCCAAGGCGCTGGCCGAACTCTTGTCGGGCCGGATGCAGCGCCGGTCGAACAGCCAGAGATTGACCATCGAGCCGAACAGCGTGCGGCGATAGCTGCGGGTCAGGCGCTTTTCAAGGCGCTCGACCGAGCCGACGAACACAGGCAGCGAACCGCCCTGGTCGGTGACGACGTGGAACTGGTCCAGGCCGTCCTCGCTTCGGCCCAGGGTGAGCCGCCCGATGAACTGCTGGATGGCGGTGTCGCGCGCCCAGACCGAGAGAAAGATCAGATCGCCCTGGTCGCCGCAGACGCAGGCATCGGCCATGAGGTCGCTGCATTCGTCAATGCGGTACAAGGGCTGCGGGTCGGATGAAATGGCAGGCATGGTGGTTTCCTCGATGTGAGGGGCGCACCGCCCGCAGGGGCAGTGAATGCCCCGTTAGGGATGAAAACGCGTAGTGCCAGGGCGAATGCCTCGGCTGCGTCGCAGGTGACGTCAGGCGCTCAGTTCGGCGAACGAACCATCGGCCTCATGCTTGACGACGCGATTGCCGACGTTCCCCGCATAGTCCTTCTGGACTTCGGTGAACATGCTGCTCGGCACGTCGATGTGGAAATGGCCCAGGACTGCACGGTAGTAGTCCAGACCGTGGCCGAACGGGTCTTCCTCGTGCAGGTTGCTGTACAGGAAATCCTCGTCCTCGACCTTCATGGTGCTGTCGATCAGCTCGGCAGGCTTGCGGATCGTCATGAAGAAATAGCGCAGTGGCCGATCCCAGCCGAGCATGACGGTGATGGGAAATCCTTTGTGATGGGTCTCGAAGTGGTGCTGGCTCATGGAGGTGTCCTTGGATGAGCTGGAACAGCACCGCCCGCATGGGCAAGTGCTGCCCTGGCGGGTGGAAGGAAGAGATTCAGACCGTCAGCGCCGTAGCGGATGCCATGGCGGCGGTCGGGGTACGCCGTCGTGCGTGGTAGGCGCGAACGCCTGCACGCCAGTCGGCGGATTGCTCCGGTGCGAGATCCAGATAGGACAGCGGGCACGAGTAGTAGTACGGGTGCATGGATTCGTCCAGCGGCTTGTAGCCCCACTGGCCGCCGCTGCATTCGAGCAGATCGCAGCGGATGTAGCGCAGGGACTGACCCGGCGAGAGATCACGATGCACGCCTTCGACCTTGGCGGTCATTTCGACCACAGACCACAGCACGTTGCCGCGCAGGGTGTGGGCGATGACCTTGGCGCTGACGCGCTCGGTCTCCTGGGGTGCAACCAGTTCCGCGATCAGCTCGGATCGCGATTGGGAAGAGAAATACCAGCCCATGAGAGGCCTCCTGGAAAGTGGAGCCGGAGGCCTCCCCATGGGGAAGACCCCCAGCGGGTGATGAAAAGCCGCAATTGCGGCGAAGGAACCTATGCTCTGCC
Source organism: Pseudomonas sp. PA-4-8C (assembly GCF_021606625.1). NCBI lineage: Bacteria > Pseudomonadati > Pseudomonadota > Gammaproteobacteria > Pseudomonadales > Pseudomonadaceae > Pseudomonas > Pseudomonas sp. PA-4-8C. The sequence goes on along the minus strand of NZ_WKCD01000123.1, from coordinate 4,340 downwards.
CTTAGTCCCAGTCGTCATCGTCACGATCACAACCGGCCGGGCAGTAGCCGAACTCGATCCCGTGCGAGCAGCAGCCGTTCTCGGCGAGCCACTCCTGGGTTTCCTGCCGTTCGGCAGGTGTTGCGTAGTCCCATTCCTGGGCAGCGATTTCCAGTGCATGAACGCGCTGGCTCTCCGGCAACCGACTGACTTGCGCGTCGATCTCGGAACTGAAAAGCGTGACCCAGTGTTCCCAGGCTAGGCCGCAACCACGCTGGGCGTGCTCGGCAGCCGTCTTGCAGACAGCCTGCCACGCGGATTCGTCCAGCGTAGAACGGGGGGTATCGCAAGCGATGGTGGACATGATGGAGACCTCCAGAAAAATGCCGGAGCATCCCCCGCATGGGGAAGGAACCCCGGCGGGTGGATGAAGAACACCGCGGATGCGGTGCTTGCGATCACGCAGGTTCCAGTGCGGCCTGACGGCTCCACTCCTGCGTCTGGTACTGGTGCCTGTAGCCCAACTCGCCCAGACGGGCGACCTGCGCGCGCAACGTGCGACGGTCAATGGTCGAATCCAGTCGGACGGATTCGCCCAGCGGCCACAGGATGCCGAACAGTACGGCGTCGCCATCTTCGGCGCTGCCGGTGGCAGCAGCCGCAGTGGGCGTCGGCGCATCCACACCGAAGGGCGTGGTATCGACCAGCGGGTCCGCAGATGCCTGCACGGGTGCGGGCTTCGCGGGTTTGGACGTTCTGGCGGGCTTGGCCGGCGTTGCCGCTGGCTGCGCTCCCAACTCTTCATCGAGCGGATCGATTTCCTGGGTGGCGAAGCTGCGGGCCTCGTCACGGCTCAGTTTTTCGATGCCGTTGAGCGTCATGCCATCGAGGTTGGCGCGGACTTCAAACCGCGCGCCACCCGCGACCGGATAGGACTTCGCGAAGATGTAGCGGATGACGAACTCCCCGTCGTACTTGCCTTCGGGGTACTGCTCCAGTTCCGCGTCCTTGACGGCGAACTCGCCGATGGGGGTGGTCAGGCGACCGACCGTGAACGGGCCGTTCTTGCCGCGGATGGTCCGCAATGTGAGCTGACCCGGGACGACGATGGGCAGGACTGATCTCGCAGGTGCCGATGTGGCTGCCATGATGGTTCTCCTTGGGAAATAGGAAAAAGCAAGGCCCCGTGAGGGGCCATGCCGGATCAGAACGACTCGGCCATCGCCGGCTCCTGCTCCTCGACTTCTTCTGCGGGCTCGCGCTCGGCGGGCTCGACAGGTTGGTCGGCAGCGGTGTCGGCGGCAACCTCGGCTTCGGGCGCGGGTGCGTCCTCGGCTTGCGGCGCTTCGGCTTGCGCCTGGCTCGGCGAATAGACTGTCTTGCCGTCGATCTTGATGAGACCGATGTGGATCAGCGTCGATTCCAGGCTCGCTCCCGGTTCCCCGGCGCGCTCGCCCTTGGTGCGGATGTACGGATCGATCTTCATGTCGTTCAACTTGAAGCCGATCAGCACCTTTCGGTCCCCTTCGATGGCCTGCACGCACCGGCGAACCAGGTGCTCGGCCTCGGGGGTGGCGACGATGGTGTCGATGTACCGATATTCCGGTTCACCGACAGGCCCGGCCAGTGCCGCGACGCAGCACGACAGGAACGGATCGCCATCCTTGGGGGTGACGTCCTTCGGACGGCTGAGGTAGCCGATGCCGCGCGTGATCAGCTCGTGCTGCCTGATCGAAGCCAGTTCGGCCCGGTCAAGCGGCTCGGCCTTGAGCAGACGCGCCTTGAGACTGGCGCCCGGCTTGCCGGCGTGCTCGCCCTTGTCGCGGATGTACGCATCGCCCCAGAGGTCTCCGAGGCGGAAGCGCACCAGCGGGCGCTGCTTGGGATCGTCAACGCCGATGTAGCGCTCGACCAGCTTCTTGGCATCCGCACCGGACACCTTGACGTCGAAATAGCGGTAGGTCGGGTCCTTGGCGGAACCGACCAGCGCGGCGATGGTGCATGCCAGGAAGGGCTGCGCGCGGCGGCCGCCCCGGACGGGAACCTCGCGAGCACGCTGGATATATCCGATGCCCGAGGTGTGGATGTCGAAATACGATTTCTCGTTGGACGTGGTGTTCATGGTGAATCTCCATAGGGATGAAGCGGAGACACACCGGCCCACGCATGCGGGGAAAGGTGCGTAACCCCGCGGTGGGTTGATAAGGCGAAAGCATCCGCCACCAAGATTGGTGGCCGCTCGCGGACGGATGCGGTGCGAGCTGGGTGATCAACGCGGTGGAACCGCGCCGTAGCCTTGAAGATCGTGGCTACCTGGGATGCTGCTGACGGCTGTCAGCGAGGCATGGGGGCAGCATGGGCGGGGTTCGCGCGCGCGGCAGCAATCAATCGGCATCCGGGCGCTTCCCTTTGTCCGCGCCGCTTGGCGCCTGCCACAGGCACTTGGGGCCGCGCAGGTGCTCGGGGGTGTCGGTGCGGGGACGGCTGGGGCGGCTCCAGGCACCGCCGCCGCGCATGCCGACCAGCCGCCAGCCGGCGGCGCGCAGGCTGGCACCGCCTTCCTCGGGCAAGGTGTAGGTGATCAGCCGCGTGTAGCCCAAGGCCTTGGCCGCCTTCCAGGCCGCGCTGTAGAGCTTGCTGCAGGCGTTCGGTGCGCCATTGGTGCAGAGCCTAGTGACTTCGAGCGTCCAGCTATGGTCCAGGTGGCGGGCGACCGGGCGACCGACGATGGCCACGCCGCAGATGCCGTCGCTGCCGGACAGCGCGACCGCGATGGCGAACTTCGCCCCTTGAACCGGCCGGTGGTGGCGGTGGTGCTCCTGCACGAAGGCATTGGCACAGCGCAAGGACACCGGCAGCAGTTGCAGCGATGGCGAAGTCGATGGCCCGCCCATGTGCGTCAATCGCCGCAGAAGCAGGCGATCGGTTCCTCGGCGGTGTCGAACAGATCGCCCTGGTCGGCGGCGAAGCGTGCCAGGTCGGCGTAGCTCGGGCCATCGGCGCGAAACCGGGCGCCGCTGGGCTTGCTCGCCAGGTTCAGCGACTCCATGCGAACCCACCACACGGCGGCCTCGGGCCGCGCCTTGATGAGGGCCAGGCGCTGCCCGCGCGGCTTCAGGAAACACAGGTCGCAGTTGCCTTCGAGCGTGCGCCCGTTGACCGTCAGCAGGTCGAGGTCGAACGGCTGCGCCTGCCAGAAGGTGCCCACGTCGCGCACGGTGACGCCGGCGTCCGCCAGCGGCATGCACATGGTCTCGTGGGTCGATTCGGTGGAATGGCCGCGCGCGCGAATCTTGGCGACGCGGCGCTGCTCGTCGGCGCGGATGCCGATCATCTGGTCCCAGTCCGTCCAGCCCAGATGCCGCAGGTAGCCGTGCATCGGGCGAATCTTCAGGCTGGTCGTGCAGCCGCGCGCGACGGGGTTGGGCAGGTACTGGCGCTTGCGGATCAGAGCCTCGAACGGCTCGCCCTGGCGCCCTTCATGGGGGCTTTCTTTTCTCCGCACCGCGGCCATTGCTGCGTGTGCGCGCTCGTCTCCGGCCGCCTTGGCCCGCCTCGTCGGCATGCCCGCCGACATGCCCACGGAGACGACCGCATGCACGACCCGTTCAAGATCACTCAACCGACTTGCATCAGCTTCTCGGGCGGGCGCACCAGTGCCTACATGCTCTGGCGCGTATTGCAGGCCAATGGCGGCCTGCCTGCCGACACCGTGGTCTGCTTCGCCAACACCGGCAAGGAAGTGGAAGCGACCCTGCGCTTCGTGCGGGACTGCGCTGCGCACTGGCAGGTGCCGATCCACTGGCTGGAATACCTGTCCATCGAGCCGGGCTTCACGCTGCTGGACTTCGACCGGGCCAGCCGCCGTGAGGGGACGGCAGTAGCCGCGCTACGCCGATGGCACCACCTCCAGCGACAGGTGCGTCGTGGTGGCGGACAGCATCAGATCGTCCGTGCCGTGCAGGATGCGTGCGAAGACGCCTTCCTTCGGGTCGAAGAATTCGCCGAAGTCGTCGCCGCCCAGCTCGGCGCGCGCCAGCTCCCACCAGTCGTCAAACGGGTCGGTATCCGGGTTGCAGCCGACGGCATAGGCCAGCAGCTTCACGCGGCCATCGGGACGGCGCTCTCCCTGCTCGGCGAGGAAGTACACGCCCTGGTCCTTGGCGAGGACGACGCGGCATTGGTTGGCGACGGCCTCGGCCAGCACGGGGCGCAGGTCGCTGCCTTTGAATCGAAGTGACATGGTTCATCTCCTGAAAAAAAGGCCCTCCACCCGAACGGATGAAAGGCCTATGGGGCAAGTCGCCGGTAGGCTGCGGACTCAGCCGTAGTGCTGCCGGGCTTCCTGCCACGGGACGAAG
>NZ_WKCD01000122.1:0-14846 GCF_021606625.1 Pseudomonas sp. PA-4-8C | reverse complement strand
CTGCGGGTGTTGCAGTCCAGTGCAAACTGGCTGGGGGCGGGGGTAGTCGGGGCCCACTGGCAGCCGGGCCGCTCGCGTGCGGTCATTCCTGCGGGTGAGCGCCAGCTGGGATTGGGACCGTTGCACGCTCATCGCGATGATGCCGCGTGGTTCTCCCAGGCGTATGTCGGCGGCTACACGGACCAGCAGTACCTGAGTGCTCTGTTGACGGACCCTATGGGCAGCAGCCATCTTCCCGTATTGCCAATGCTGGACGACGGTTTTCCTTCCTCGCACGCTGAAGGTTTGTTTGATAGCCGCGGGTTGCCGGGCAAATACCGGATCACGGCAGCCCATCTGCTGTTCCACGCAGGCCTTGATCAGCCGGCGGATGTGGCGCAGAACGCTTTTCGTACTCACTTCGTGTCGTGGCGCGAGTTGGCGTATTACGTTCACGAGTTGAAGCGAAAGGGCCTGCCGATCGTCACGTTCTATCTGTCTGCACGGGATGGCGCACTACTCGCCTATGCCCCGCACTGGAGCACTGAGGAATACAACCTGCTTGCCACGCCCGACAAATGGTCGGCCCAGACAGGCTATACCGCGCAGGCTCCGACGCCTTCGCACTTCATCTCCGAACTCGCGCGAATCGGCCAGCTTCGCGTGGTGCGCAGCGGGGATTTCTGGACCGTGCGTGGGGTCCTGGGGGCTCAGTTGAAACTGTCGATCAGTCGTCCCCCCAAGGATGAATTGTGAACACCACTGCCTGCGTCAGGCGGAGCCTGAAGTGGGCTCTCTGTGGCCAAGAACACGCGACAGCACCAGGCGATCCAATGCCCACACGGCGATCAAGGAAGCCCCCACCAACGGGAAGATAATCGCCAGCCCGAGCATGATCGCCATCGCGGTTTTCCATTTGGGCAGGTCGTGGCGTAGCGGCGGTACACCCAGCCCACCCTGGGGCCGACGCTTCCACCAGATCACCACGCCGCTGACCGCGCTGAGCAGAATCATCAGGCAGATCACCAGCACGATCAGTTGGTTGACCCAGCCGAACATCTTGCCTTCGTGCAGCATCACACCCGTCTCGGTGGCGCGTGCGACCAGGTTGTAATGATCCCAACGCACATCGGCCAGGACCTTGCCAGTGTACTGGTCCACGTGCAGGGTGGCGTCGTTGCGCGGGTCGTCGGCGAACACCGCGACGGTGAACACACCGGTGGTGGGGAAGGTGATGCTGTAGCCGGGCTCGACCTTGCGCGCGTTGGCCAGGTCGACCACCTGTTGCAGGCGCACCGTGGGTGCGGCCGGGCCTGCGTGCATTGCGCCGTGATTCATGTGTTCGGCGTGGTCGCCTGACATCGGCATCGGCGTGTTTTCCAAGGCCCAGGGCACGGTTTGCTGGGTGGCCGTGTTGAGCACACGGGCCTGCTGGTCGGACTGCGGCACGTTGTTCCACATCGCTGCCGGGAAGGTGTTCCACAGGTCGGCGTATTGCTTGCCCCAGAAACCGGTCCAGGTCATACCGCTGAGCAGCATCACCAGCAGGAACGCCGCGCCCCAGAAACCGGCGACAGCGTGCAGGTCGCGCCAGAACAAGCGGCCACGGCTACCCAGGCGCGGCCACAACACCCCGGCCGAGGACTTGCCCCGCGGCCACCATAGGTACAGGCCGGACACCACCAGCATCACGCCCCAGCCAGCGGCGAGTTCAATCAGGCGGTCGCCGACGGTGCCGATCATCAGCTCGCCGTGCAGGGCACGGGCGATGGCTTGCAGGTTGTTTTTTGCATCCTGCTCACCGAGGACGGTGCCGCGATACGGGTCGATGAACACTGTCACTTCGTGGGCACCGTTGCGCATCACGAATTGCGCGCTGCGAGTGGCGTCGGCAGGGGGCAGGTATTTACTGATCGCGGCGTGAGGGTAGGCGGCCTGGGCGCGCTGCAGTTGCTCGTCGGCGCTCAGCGCATGTTCGGCGGCGGGCACGGTGAGCAGGTGGCCGTACATCAGCGGGTCGAGCTGGGGTTTGAACAGGTAGATGATGCCGGTGAGGGCCAGCAGCACCATGAAGGGGGCGACGAAGAGGCCGGCGTAGAAATGCCAGCGCCAGGCCAGGTTGTAGAAGGAGATCTTTTGCGTGGTCATCGGGTGCTCCGCACAAGGCTTTTGATTTTTCTTGGTCTGTTACATCGTCATCGCAGGCAAGCCAGCTCCCACAGGGGCCTGTAATCCATCTGTGGGAGCTGGCTTGCCTGCGATGCTTTTAGAAACTCATGTCCACCTTGGTCCAGAGCGTACGCCCCGGCTCCTTGATGGCCTGCGGGTCGTTCGCCGGGTAACCGAAGCCTGCGTTACCGGCCAGGTTCAAGTGCTCGGCATAAGCCTTGCCGAACAAATTGTCGACCCCGGTGCTGACCTTGAAGTTCTTGTTGATGCGGTATGCCGCATTCAACGAGAACACGCCAAAGCCGCCACTTTTGTCGTAGTCCTTGCCAACCACGTTGCCCTTGTTCGAGTCGATGCGGTTTTGTGCAGCAACTAGCCGCCACAAGGCGCCGGCGCTCCAGTCGTCTTCGCTGTAAGTCAGGCCCAGGCGCGTGTCCAGTGGTGGCATTTGTGGCAGGGCCTTGCCGTCGCTGCTGTTCTTGCCCCAGGCATAGGCGAGGCTGGCGTCGGCTTTCCAGTGTTGGCTCAGCTTGTACGCCGCGCCCACTTCGCCGCCCATGATGCGTGCGTCCACATTGCGCGCCTGGGAGGTGGTGCCCATCATGCCGGGCCTGTAGTCGAACAGGATGAAGTCGCGCACCTGGCCGACATAGCCCGAGGCCCAGGCTTCCAGGTCGGCGCTCTTGTACTGGGCGCCGAAGTCGAGCTGGGTGGTTTTCTCCGGTTTCACGCCGTCGAAGGCATTCACCGAGCCGCCCGCGCCGGTGTTGGGGGAAAACAGTTCCCAGTAATCCGGGAAACGTTGCGCGTGGCCCAGGCCGGCATACAGCGTGGTGGGGGTGTCCGCCAGGTCGTGCTCATAACGCACAAAGCCCGAGGGCAATGTATCGGCGCGGGTGTCGCCGGCAGTCGGGTTCGGGCGCGACATCATTCCCGAGCCGGTGCGTTGACGAAAATCCTTCGCCGAGGCGCGGTCCAGGCGTGCGCCGGTGATCAGGCGATCGTTGTCGGCGGCGTACCAGGTCAATTCGCCGAACACTCCGTAGTTGTGGAAATTGGCGTCCTTGTTGCGCGGCAAATCCTTGTAGGTGTCGATGCCCATACTGCTGCGCGCACGGTGTTCATTGGTCTGCGCATCCAGGCCGCTGATCAATTGCACATCCGCCCAGCGCCAGGTCGCCTTGATGCGTGCGCCAAGGGTGCGGCGGTCGACGTTGGACGCCATGGGCCCCGCCATCATGCCGGTGCCCGAAGGGACGCGCAGGCTGTAGTTGTCCATCACATGGTCGGCGTAGTTGTAGTAGACCTGGGCTTCGACCTTATCCAACACCTCGCCGAGATTGGATTTCTCGAAACGCAGCCCCAGGCTTTCGCGCAGGAACTGCGAGCCGTCCATGCCACGCCCGGCGTAGCGCGCCTCGCCGTCGCCACGCCCGGCGGTGAGTTCCAGCAGGGTGTCGGCGTCGGGCGTGAAGCCCACGGCCACGTCACCGTTCCACTTGTCATAGCGCGAGGCGACGGTGTCGTTGTTGCCGTCCTTGTAATCGTCGGCATGGGCCTGGTTGCCGATAACGCGCATGTAGCCCAATGGGCCGCCAGCAGCGGCATCGATGACCTTGTCGAAACGCCCGTTGGAGCCGGCCAATACGCTGGCGTTGACCCGCGTGCCCAACTCGCCGAACTGCTCCGGCTCACGCTCGAACAGGATGGTGCCGGCAGACGCGCCTGGGCCCCATAGCACGGTTTGCGGGCCTTTGATTACGGTGAGCTTGTCGTAGGTTTCCGGCGAGATGTACGAGGTGGGGGCATCCATCCGCCCAGGGCAGGCGCCGAGCATCATGCCGCCGTTGGTGAGGATATTCAGGCGCGAGCCGAACATGCCGCGCAGCACCGGGTCGCCATTGGTGCCGCCGTTGCGCACCAGGGCGAAGCCGGGGATGGTCTTGAGGTAGTCGCCGCCATCGCTGGCGGGCACCGGTTGGCGCGGGTCTTTGGGGTTGGTGACCACGGTCAGCGGTGAGCTGGGGGCGATAGCGGTGATGACCGTGGGGCTCAGCTCATGCTCGCCGGCGTGAGCGTGGGCAGCCAATAGTGCGCCGCATAACGCGGTGAGCAGGGCAGTACTTCCCAAACGGGTGTCAGCAGAAAACCTGGACATGACAAATTCCATCAATCAATCGTAAACAACACGGCCAGCAGCCTACGGCTGTCTGTCTAAAGTCGGCCGGGGTGAAGTAACGCGGTGAAGGGCTTACGAAGCGATGGGCGGCGCACGGCTACGGGCGCCGGGGAAGATGCTCTGCCGGGCATGGCCCAGGCGCGTGGCGGGGGTGAGGGCGTTGGCGGGCGGCGGGGTGCCGAGGGTTACGTAGGAGACGCTGCCGGGCAGGGCCGGGCAACTGAACAGCAGGTCGCAATAGCCGCACTTGGCCCAGAGTGCGTGGTGTTCGGCGGGGGCTTGGGTGTGATGGGGTTCGCCGTGGTCGCTCGGCATCTCCATGGGCATTTCCATGGACATACCGGCGTGATGATCCATCGGCATCGCCTGGGAAATCAGCGGACCGATAAAGATCATCAGCATGGCGAACAGGCTGATCCAACTGCCGCGCTTCACGCGGTAGTGGGGAGACAACCTGGCGCGAGGGGCGCCCATCGAGGTTGGCTTACTGAGCGTGCATATGCTCGTGGCCAGCCATCGGTGGCACTTTCTGCACTGACACTTGCACCTCGACCTTGCCGGCTTTCTCGAAGATGAGGGTCAGCGGGAATTGCTTGCCATCGGCCAGCAGGCTGCGGTCCTTGAGGCCCAGCAACATCACGTGATAGGCCATCGGTGCGAAGGTCAGTTCACCCTTGGCCGGTACGGCCACGTTGGGCACCTGTTGCATCTTCATCAAGTCGCCTTGCATCACATGCTCATGCAGCTCGGCTTTTTCCGCCAGGGGCGTCTCGGCACTGAGCAGGCGATCCGGCGTCTTGCCAGTGTTATGAATCACAAAGTACGCCGCGACGGTGGGCGCATTCGGCGGCAATTCCTGGGACCAGGGATTGCTGACCTCCAAGTCGCCGACCTTGTAGTCCTCGGCATTGGCAGCACTGAACACCGGCAGCAGCAACGCAGCCAGAAGCAGGGAAGATTTGAGCATGGCAGTTCTCCAGAACAGTTCTAAACGCAGTTCACTTGCGAAGAAAATCAGACCGTTGGAGAGGCGCGGGGGTTAAGGCTTGGCCATTGCTGGCGCGGGGTGGGATTGCGCAATAAGCGCGGCGGCAGGCTCTGCACCGCCTCGAAGCGTGTCACATACAACTGCGGCACATGCCCCGGCAACGCCACCAACGGCGCCGAACCCGAGCAACACCAGCAATGCTGCATAGTCGAGTGATCGTCCGGCGGTGCCGGGATTTCCAGCTTGCCCAGGGCAATCGCCTTAAGGCTGGCGCCATTGGACGAACAGAACCCGCCCCACATCAGACGCTTGATCGGGTCATCGGTCTGCTGCATCGCACTGGCCAACGGCATGGCAAACGCATTGAACAGCACTGCAAGGCAGGCGATCCAGGCAATTGCAAAGCGTTGACGGGCCATGGCGGATAATCCGTAGGGTTAAACGATCAGGCGGGTATTTAGCCTGATCGAGGGGGATAAGTAAAAAGGGCGGGTGTGGTTTGGTGTCGCAGTGGTTCAGACGGCTGTGGCGTGGAGCTTGAGGCCTAGAGCCTTCATGACTTTCATGATAGTCGCGAATTCGGGATTGCCCGTGCTGGAAAGGGCTTTGTATAAACTTTCGCGTCCCAGACCGGCATCACGGGCTACTTGGGTCATGCCTTGGGCACGGGCGATGTCGTTGAGAGCTGAGCGAATAAGCAAGCCATCACCCGCATCCTCCTCGAAACAGGCTTCAAGATATTCGGCCATGTCCCCGGGGGTTTTGAGGTGTTCCGCTACATCGAAGTCGGTAAATTCAGTCATCGGTTATTCCTTTTTCAAATCTTTCTGCAATTTGCTTTGCTCGTTGGATGTCTCGTTTCTGCGTTGATTTGTCGCCTCCTATCAACAGCAGATAAATCACCTCTTCTCTACGTATGAAATAAACTCGGTATCCAGGCCCGTAATGAATGCGCATTTCCGATACGCCACTTCCTACTGCTTCACAGTCCCCGAAATTGCCTGATTGTGCGTTTTTCAACCTTGCCAATATGCGTGCCCGGGCAGGTTCACTGCGTAACGCATCAAGCCACTCCCGAAAAGGTTTTGACTTCTTGAAGTGATTCATCTTTGATCGTATTCCATGGGATACATGATGGCAAGTCGCGACGCACTGCAAAAGCAGTGCATCTCCATCGCGGACGATGCTGCAAAACCGCGTGAGGCGACGTTAGGGCGTAGGATTAGGCTCGGCCAGCCAGGTTGTTCGGAAGGATTTGTAAGATGGGTCGCTTTCTCATGGGGGAGATAAGCAACTAGGATTTGCGTAGTTCTTCGTATGATCGTTCCCACGCGGAGCGTGGGAACGATCAACGAATGTTGAGGATCATCGCCATGGGCTGCGTGTCTCAGTAGTCAGCGGGTTCCGGTGCGTCTGTAGGTAACTTCTCGTGAAACCGTTGCGCAGTTGATTGAGCTAGCGCCTTTGCTGGCTGTCTACCTACTACCGTCGTTTTATAACGCAACTCCAAAATGTGGGAGCGGGCTTGCTCGCGAAAGCGGTGTGTCAGTCGCTGGATGTTTTGGCCGACACACTGCCTTCGCGAGCAAGCCCGCTCACACATTGGATAGGTGGTGTTTAGAAAAGGGTGATTGCCTGTAGCAATGCTGGCACTGCTGTGAACTCTCGATCCACCGCAGCCAACACCGGCCGCTTCAATACCAACACCGGCACCCTCCGCTCCCGCGCCACTTCCAGCTTCGGCTCGGTGGCGGTGCTGCCGCTGTTCTTGCTGATCAGCACATCAATCCGCCGTTCTTCGAATAACGCCCGCTCGTCCTCGATGAGGAACGGCCCGCGTGCGCCGATCACTTCACAGCGCTCATTGCCCGGATACACATCCAGCGCGCGCAAGGTCCAGAACTGGTCGGCGGGGATTTCGTCGAGGTGCTGCAAGGGTTCGCGACCCAAGGTGAACAGCGGGCGCTTGAAGGGTTTGAGCGCTTCGACCAGTTCGGCCCAGTCGGCGACCTCGCGCCAATCATCCCCCGGCTGTGGCTGCCAGGCCGGGCGTCGCAATGCCCAGCAAGGCACATCGCTCAATTGCGCCGCTTGGGCCGCGTTTTGGCTGATCTGCGCTGCATACGGATGGGTGGCGTCAAGGATCAGGCTGATACGTTCGTCACGAATAAACTGCGCTAACCCTTCAGCGCCTCCGTAACCCCCGACTCGAACCTGGCAGTTCAGGTCGGTTGGTACGCGGCCCACGCCGGCCAGGCTGTAGATATGTTGCGGCCCTAGGGTGCGGGCGATGGCCAGCGCTTCTGTGACGCCGCCCAGTAAAAGAATCCTTTTCATAACGGTTTGATCACTTCCAGCAACGTGATCGGCAGTGCCTGGCGCCAGGTATCGAACTCGCCCAACGGCTGGGCCTGGGCCACATGGATGCGAGTCAGTTCGCCGCCATGTTGGGCGCGCCAGTTCATCAAGGTCATTTCGCTTTGCAAGGTCACGGCATTGGCAACCAGCCGACCACCAGGGCGCAGCTGTTGCCAGCAGGTGTCGAGCACGCCGTCGCGGGTGACGCCGCCGCCGATAAAGATGGCGTCCGGTGTTTCCAGGCCGGTTAACGCCTCTGGCGCCTTGCCGCGCACCAGTTGCAGGCCGGGCACGCCGAGGGCGTCGCGGTTGTGTTCGATCAGGCCCTGGCGGCCGGTGTCGGCTTCAATCGCCAAGGCGCGACAGCTGGGATGGGTGCGCATCCATTCAATACCGATGGAGCCGCTGCCCGCGCCCACGTCCCATAACAGTTCGCCCGGCATGGGGGCGAGGCGGGCGAGGGTCATGGCGCGCACATCGCGCTTGGTCAGTTGGCCGTCGTGTTGGAAGGCCGAGTCCGGCAAGCCGGCAAGACGCGACAGACGTGGTGCGTCGGCATCTGCCAGGCAGTCGATGGCGACCAGGTTCAAATCGGCAACCGCAGCCTGCTCCCACGCATGCGCGTGCCCGTCGATACGCCGCTCATCCGGGCCGCCCAGGTGTTCAAACACACGGATGCGGCTGGGGCCAAAACCGCGCTCGGCCAGCAGCGCGGCGATCAAGGCGGGGCTGCTGCCGTCATTGCTCAATACCAACAAGCGCACGCCACTGGCCAGGTGCGCGTTGATTGCCGCCAATGGCCGCGCCACTACCGACAATGTCACCACCTCCTGCAACGGCCAGCCCAAGCGCGCCGCTGCCAGGGATACCGACGAGGGCGCGGGCAAAATCGTCAACTCCTCAGCCGCCACTTGCCGGGCCAGGCTGGCGCCGACGCCATAGAACATCGGGTCGCCACTGGCCAATACGCACACAGGCTCTCCACGCCGCGACAACACCGGCTCCAGGGAAAACGGGCTCGGCCACAGTTGGCGCTCGCCACCAATACACAGCGGCAGCAGGTCCAACTGGCGCTGAGCACCTATAATCCGCGTGGCGCGCAACAGGGCATGCCGGGCATTCCTGCCCAGGCCTTTGAAGCCGTCTTCACCGATGCCTACAACCGTCAGCCAGGGCGACATATCAATTCCTTGAACGACATCCGACGGGCAGGCTTTTCATGCCGCCGGACAAAGCAGGCATAATACCGCGCCTTTACCCGTCAACCGGTAGCCCCGTGAACTCAACGCCTGCTGTGAATACCTTGCGCCCCTCGGCTTGTCCGGGGTTGCTGCGTATTGTCCAGGCGTTGGACGGCGGCATTTGCCGGGTCAAATTGGCGGGCGGCGCGATCACTGCCGCCCAGGCCCACGCCGTGGCAGAGGCGGCCCAAGCGTATGCGGGCGGGGTGATCGAGGCGACCAACCGCGCCAACCTGCAGATTCGCGGCATCGGCGCCGAGCAGAAAGCGTTGATCGCCCGGCTGCTGGCGGCGGGCCTGGGCCCCAGCAACGCGGGCGGTGACGATGTGCGCAACCTGATGCTCAGCCCCAGCGCCGGCATCGACCCGCAGATGCTGTTCGACACCCGCCCGTTGGCCGCGCAGATTCTCGCCACCCTGGAGAACCATCCGAGTTTCCATCAACTGTCGGCCAAGTTCGCGGTGCAACTCGACGGCGGCGAAGACCTGGCGATGCTCGAGCATCACCACGACCTGTGGTTGTCGGCATTCGTACGCCATGGCGAAACCCTGCTCGCGTTCGGCCTGGCGGGTTGTCCGGGCCTGGATGCGCCCGTGGCGGCCGTGCCATTGCATCAGGGGCATGGGTTGGTGGTGGCCGTGCTCCAAGCGTTTCTGGACCTCGCCACCCCAGAGCAAACGCGCATGCGCCATTTGCCTGTGGATAACGTGCTGAGCCATTTGCGGGTGCCGTTGCTGCCCGTCGACGGCTTCACACGCCCGCCCAGCGACGCGTCGCTGCAGGTGGGCACTTATCCACAAGTGCAAAAGAATCAGTTCTACGTTGCCGCCCTCGCGCCCTTGGGCCGCCTGGACCCAACGATGCTCAAGGGCGCCGCACAACTGGCCAGTGACTATGGGGACGGCTCCTTGCGCTTCACCCCTTGGCAAGGCGTGCTGGTGCCCAACGTCGAAAAGCCTCACGCCGTGACCGAGCGCCTGGCGCAACTGGGCTTTATCTGCTCCCTCGGCCACCCGCTGGCGCGCATGATTGCCTGCACCGGCTCCAGCGGCTGCGCAAAAGGCCTGGCCGACACCAAGGCCGACGCCGTGCAACTGGCCGCTCTGCAATCGAGCGTTGAGGTGCATCTGTCCGGCTGCCCGCGCTCCTGCGCTGCCGCGCACACCGCGCCCGTCACCTTGCTGGCGGTGAGCCCCGGCTACTACGACCTCTATTTTCGCGAGGCAGCCCAGCCTGGTTTTGGCCGGCTGCACGCGCGCACTCTTTCCATTGAAGCGGCGGGCGCCCTGTTGCGCGCTCGTCCACGGAGCAACACCGATGATTGATTACATCCGCGACGGTCAGGAGATCTATCGCAACTCCTTCGCCATTATTCGCGCGGAAGCCAAGTTGGACCGCATCCCGGCTGATTTGGAAAAACTCGCGGTGCGGGTGATTCATGCGTGCGGCATGGTTGAGGCCATCGACGGCCTGCAATTCTCCGAAGGAGCGGGCAAGGCCGGGCGCGACGCATTGGCCGCTGGCGCGCCGATTCTGTGCGATGCGCGGATGGTGTCCGAAGGCGTGACCCGCGCACGCCTGCCGGCCAATAACCAGGTGATCTGTACCCTACGTGACGACAGCGTGCCGGAGCTGGCGCGCGAGTTGGGCAATACCCGCTCTGCCGCTGCACTGGAACTGTGGCGCCCGCATTTGGAAGGCAGTGTGGTGGTGATCGGCAATGCGCCGACCGCGTTGTTCTATCTGTTGGAAATGCTCGATGCCGGCGCGCCGAAACCGGCGTTGATCCTGGGTTTCCCGGTGGGCTTTGTCGGCGCCGCCGAATCCAAGGCGATGCTCGCCGCTGACAGCCGTGGGGTGCCGTTCGTGATCATGCAAGGCCGCCTGGGCGGCAGCGCCATGGCTGCCGCCGCCGTCAATGCCCTGGCCACGGAGGTCGAATAATGCAGGTGCGCGGACGTTTGATCGGCCTGGGCGTCGGCCCCGGTGACCCCGAACTGATTACCCTCAAAGCCCTGCGCCTGCTGCGTGAATCGCCGGTGGTGGCGTACTTCGTGGCCAAGGGCAAGAAGGGCAACGCCTTCGGCATCATCGAGGACCACCTGGTGCCGCAACAGACCCTGATGCCGCTGGTGTACCCGGTGACCACCGAAGTGCTGCCCGCGCCGCTGTCCTACGAGCAGGTGATCAGCGACTTCTACGACAACGCCAGCCTCGACGTGGCCGCGCACCTGGACGCAGGCCGCGACGTGGCGGTGATCTGCGAAGGGGACCCGTTCTTCTACGGCTCCTACATGTACCTGCATGACCGCCTGGCCGAGCGCTACGACGCCGAGGTGATTCCAGGCGTGTGTTCGATGCTCGGTGGCGCCTCGGTACTCGGTGCGCCGTTGGTGTATCGCAACCAGAGCTTGTCGGTGCTCTCCGGCGTATTGCCCCATGAGGACCTCAAGCGCCGCCTGGCGGATGCCGATGCCGCCGTGATCATGAAGCTGGGGCGCAACTTCCCGAAGGTGCGCCAAGTGTTGGAAGAGTTGGGCCTGGCCGAGCGGGCGTTGTATGTGGAGCGTGCGACCATGGCCAACCAGAAGATCGTGCCGCTGGACCAGGTGGAGCCGATGTCTTCGCCGTATTTCTCACTGATCATCGTGCCCGGTGAACGGTGGCAAGGTTGATGACCCCGGCGATTGTGATTCTGGGCCAGGGCAGCCTGGCGACTGCGCGCAAGCTCCAGCAGGTTTATCCCGGCGCGTTGATCCACGGCCTGGCCACACGGGTTGAAGGTGCAGACCGCACCTACAGCGAATTCGGCGCCACGTTGCGTCAGCTCTATCAGCAGGGCACGCCACTGATTGCCCTGTGCGCCGCGGGTATTGTTATCCGCACCCTGGCGCCGTTGCTGTTGGAAAAGGGCGAGGAACCCGCCGTGCTGGCGGTGGCCGAAGACGGCAGCGCCGTGGTGCCGTTGCTCGGTGGCCTGGGTGGCGTGAACCTGATGGCGCGCGACATTGCAGCGGCACTCGGTGTGTCCGCCGCCATCACTACCAGCGGCGAGCTGCGTTTTGGCACCTGCCTGCTCAACCCGCCGGCGGGCTATCAATTGGCCGATATCGAGTTGGGCAAACGCTTTGTCTCCGACCTTCTGGCCGGCGAAAGCGTGCGTATCGAAGGCACGGCGCCATGGCTGGAGGACGCTAACCTGCCTCAGGATCAACAAGCGCGCCTGGCGATTCATGTAGGCAGTGCCGAACGCACACCGGCAGCCAACGAGTTGCTGATTTACCCGCAGAATGTCTACGTCACCTGCCGGCCGGGTGCGCAGTTGGCCGAGCGTGTGCGCACGGCGCTGCAGGAGGCGGGTGTGGCCGTGCAATCCCTGGCCTGCCTGCTGGCCAGCGACCTGCAGATGGCTGACGCGTCGTTGCATGAAGCTGCGTCGGCCTTGGGCGTACCGCTGCGTTTTGCTGCGCTGACACCCGTTGCGGATATCAGCATTACCGTGGCCGAGCAGCCCTTGGACCTGTCACAGGTGGGGCGCCCGCGCGGGCGTCTGGCGGTGATCGGCCTGGGCCCCGGCGCCGCTGAACTGATGGTGCCGGCGGTGAAGGCGGAACTGGCGCGTTGCACCGATGTGCTGGGGTATGAAACCTACGTGCGCATGGCCGGGCCGTTCCGGGACGATCAAGTGCAACACTGCACTGACAACCGCGAAGAAATGCAGCGCGCTCGCCACGCTTTCGAGTTGGCTGCGCAAGGGCGTTCGGTGGTGGTGGTGTCGTCCGGCGACCCTGGCGTATTCGCCATGGCTGCGGCAGTGATCGAAGCGCTGCACGAGTCCAGTGAGCCGGCCTGGCATCAGGTCGACCTGGAAATCCTGCCGGGGGTTTCCGCTTCGCTGGCCACCGCTGCCCAGGCGGGCGCGCCGCTGGGGCATGACTTCTGTGTGATGTCGCTGTCGGATAACCTCAAGCCCTGGTCGATCATCGAAAAACGCCTGGACCTGGCTTCCCAGGCCGACCTGGCCTTGGCGTTCTACAACCCGATCTCGCGGTCGCGGCCTTGGCAACTGGGGCGCGCCCTGGAGATCGTCGCGCTGCATCGCACGCCACAGACGCCAGTGGTGCTGGGCCGTGACATCGGCCGCCCAGGCCAGACGCTGCGCGTCACCACCTTGGGGCAACTGACCCCCGAGCAGGTGGACATGCGCACCATGGTGCTGATCGGTTCATCCACCACCTGTGTGTTCCCCCGCGCCGGTGGCGGCGAGTGGGTGTACACGCCACGTTGGTATGGCGACAAACCCAACTCCTGAAAACAGCCCCGTTGGCTGCCGGAAAGCTCCGAATAACCCAGGGATTGCTCTGGTGTTGTTCGGGGCTTTTTCTTTTTTCTGCGATGAAAACCAGAAGCCTGCCGCTCGCACCTTGTTATTGCTGGGCGCTGGTTTTGGGCGGGGCAGGCCAAGGGATGTTTGTCGCATGGAAACCCCGCTGCTCCCTGGACTAGTGTGGAAGCAAGCCCCATGTGGGGTGTTTGTGGAGAACAGAAAATGGAGCGACGTCACAGAAGGATCAACAGCAAAAAAAGGCGCAAGTTGATTGCCGCCTACAAGTTACCGGGCGCACCTGCCAGGCAGGCCACGGCAGTGTTGGATAGCGAGGATGATTGCAATGCGGCCGTGGTGAACAACGGCGTGATTTCGTTTGCCGAAGGCTTGTCGGCGTTGAACCGGGAATACGTGCGCAAAAGCTATCTGCTGGCCAGCAGTTATGTGAGCGATGTGCTGAAGGTCCAGCGGGGCAGCGAGGCGTGGTACGAGGAATTTATCAAGGTCATGGTCAGCCTGGGGTGGCTGCCGCTGCGCAGTCGCTTTGAGCGAGTCTCGCGTGCGGGCAAGGGCCTGACGGTGCAACTGGCGGCGCTGAATATCATCGCCTCGATGCTGACGTCGACGGCGCTGTCCGGGCCGTTGCTCAGCGCATTGCCAAAACTGGCCGCCGATGCGCTGGACGCATTGAAGCGTCAGCCAGCGTCTTTCGAGCTGTTCAAGCGCAATTGCGCGGTGCGTGAGGGCGGCGATTTCGGCCTGGCCTCCTGCGCTGAAACAGACGGCGAGTTGATCATGGTGCTGGTGACCTACAGCACCCATGGTGTGGATAAACAGGTGGGCCTGCCGTTCCTGGAGTGGGACAGCTCCTCGTTCGAGGCCTTCAGCGGGCAGACTTGCCTGGTGCTCAATACCTCGATGGTCAACGAGAAAACCATCCAACTGATGCGCGAAAGCGCCGGTGATAAAGTCGAAATGGCGATCGCCAAATACCGGATCTAGGGCACCAGGTAGCCGCGTACCCCGGTAAAAATGATTTGTGCGGCCAGGGCGCAGACGAACAGGCCCATCAACCGGCTGACAATCTGCAAGCCCTGGTCGCCGAGAATGCGTTCGATACGGTTGGACAGGTACAGCACCACGCCCACCGTCAGGCTGGCCAGGGCAATACTGAGGATGGCGGTGAGCTTGTCATCCCAGTGCGGTTGGCTGACCCCCATCACCAGCAAGGCGCCGATGGTGCCGGGGCCGACGGTGAGGGGGATGGTCAGCGGCACGATGGTCACGTCCTGCTGCACATTGTCGGTCTGCACCGCCGACTTGCCCTGGGCCATGCCCAGGGCGGAGATAAACAACACGCTGCCGGCGCCGATGCGGAACGCGTCGACGGTAATGCCGAACACACTGAAAATCACCCGGCCAAACAGGTAGAGCAGCACGCTTGATACCAGGGTGGCCAGTGCGACTTTCCACGCCAGGCGCCGACGCTCCTTGCTGGAATAGCCACGGGTCAGGCTGATAAAGCAGGACAGCACAAAGAACGGGCTGTAGAGCACCAGCATCTTCAGGTACACGCTGAATAACACATGGAGCATGGGGGTGGCT
>NZ_WKCD01000121.1:0-14877 GCF_021606625.1 Pseudomonas sp. PA-4-8C | reverse complement strand
ATGCTACCCGTGCGCAGCGCCAAGCTCACGCCCGGCACCGTCGCGCGGCGGGTCATCGAGGCTCCGGGTCTGCGGCCTTTCGTGGTCGTCGGCGACGACGAGGCGTCCCATGCCTGGCTGCGCCGCCAGGCGGCAGCGCTGCGCGAGCGCGGCGCGGTCGGTCTGGTAGTCAACGTCGAGACCATGCAGGGCCTGGCGCGGCTGCGCAGCCTGGTGCCCGGTGTGCCGCTCGCGCCTGTGTCCGGCGACGACCTGGCCGAGCGTCTGGGCCTGCGGCACTACCCGGCGCTGATCACGGCCACCGGCATCGAGCAATGAAGCCATGTCGGGGAAACAGCCGGTCGAGGTACTGCTACGCCCAGCGGTGGAGCTATACACCGTTGCCGCATGCGCGGGCGCCGCGTTCCTGTGCCTGGTGGCCCCGTGGTCGCTCGCGCTGAGCCCGTCGATGGGCGTCGGCAGTGCCCTGGCGTTCGGGGCCTACGGTGCCATCCGCTACCGCGATGCCCGCGTCATCCTGCGCTACCGGCGCAACATCCGCCGCCTGCCTCGGTACGTGATGACCAGCAAGGACGTGCCGGTCAGCCAGCAGCGGCTGTTCGTGGGGCGCGGGTTCCTGTGGGAGCAGAAGCACACCCATAGGCTGATGCAGACGTACCGGCCGGAGTTCCGCCGCTACGTCGAGCCGACGCCGGCCTACCGGCTGGCGCGTCGCCTGGAAGAACGCCTGGAGTTCGCGCCGTTCCCGCTGTCCCGGCTGTCCGCGCTCACCGGCTGGGACGTGCCTTTCAACCCGGTGCGGCCGCTGCCGCCTGTGGGCGGCCTGCCGCGCCTGCACGGCATCGAACCCGAAGAGGTGGACGTCAGCCTGCCGCTCGGCGAGCGCGTCGGCCACTCGCTGGTGCTGGGCACGACGCGAGTCGGTAAGACCCGGCTGGCCGAACTGTTCGTGACGCAGGACATCCGGCGCGTGAACGCTGCGGGCGAGCACGAGGTCGTGATCGTCATCGACCCCAAGGGCGACGCCGATCTTCTGAAGCGGATGTACGTCGAGGCCAAGCGCGCGGGCCGCGAAGGCGAGTTCTACGTCTTTCATTTGGGCTGGCCGGACATTTCCGCGCGCTACAACGCCGTGGGCCGTTTTGGGCGAATCAGCGAGGTGGCGACTCGCGTCGCGGGGCAGCTTTCCGGCGAGGGCAACAGCGCGGCCTTCCGCGAGTTCGCCTGGCGCTTCGTCAACATCATCGCCCGCGCCTTGGTGGAACTGGGGCAGCGCCCGGACTACATGCTGATCCAGCGTCACGTAATCAACATCGACGCGCTGTTCATCGAGTACGCCCAGCACTACTTCGCGAAGACGGAGCCCAAGGCCTGGGAGGTGATCGTCCAGATCGAGGCCAAGCTCAACGAGAAGAACATCCCGCGCAACATGATCGGGCGCGAGAAGCGCGTGGTGGCGCTGGAGCAGTACCTCTCGCAGGCGCGCAACTACGCCCCGGTGCTGGATGGCCTGCGCTCGGCCGTCCGTTACGACAAGACGTACTTCGACAAGATCGTCGCCAGCCTCTTGCCGCTGCTGGAGAAGCTCACCAGCGGCAAGATCGCGCAGCTCCTGGCCCCGAACTACTCCGACCTGGCCGACCCGCGCCCGATCTTCGATTGGATGCAGGTCATCCGTAAGCGCGCCGTGGTCTATGTGGGCCTGGATGCACTGTCCGACGCCGAGGTCGCCGCAGCGGTCGGCAACTCCATGTTCAGCGATCTCGTGTCGGTCGCCGGGCATATCTACAAGCATGGGATCGACGACGGATTGCCGGGCGCATCGGCAGGCACGCGCGTGCCGATCAACGTCCACGCCGACGAGTTCAACGAGCTGATGGGCGACGAGTTCATCCCATTGATCAACAAGGGTGGTGGCGCAGGCCTCCAGGTCACCGCGTACACGCAGACCCTCTCGGACATCGAAGCCCGCATCGGCAACCGCGCGAAGGCCGGTCAGGTGATCGGCAACTTCAACAACCTGTTCATGCTGCGCGTGCGCGAGACGGCCACCGCTGAACTGCTGACAAGGCAGTTGCCGAAGGTCGAGGTCTATACGACCACCATCGTCAGCGGCGCGACGGACAGCTCGGACATTCGCGGGGCGACGGATTTCACGTCGAACACCCAGGACCGCATCAGCATGTCCAGCGTGCCGATGATCGAGCCGTCGCATGTCGTCGGCCTACCCAAGGGCCAGTGCTTCGCGCTGCTGCAGGGCGGTCAGCTTTGGAAAGTGCGTATGCCGCTGCCGGCGCCGGACCCGGACGAGGTGATGCCGGCAGACTTGCAGCAACTGGCCGGGTATATGCGCCAGAGCTACAGCGAAGCGACGCAGTGGTGGGAGTTCACCAGCGCCCCGGCCTTGCAGGACACGGGCTTGCCCGATGACCTGCTTGATGACGTCGCTCCAGCCGAACCTCTCACGGTGACCCCTGCCACCAGCGATGGCACGGGCGACGAGGCCTCGCCATGAAGGACGCCGCCTCGACTGCGCAACGGGAGCAGAACCAGCGCCAGGGCCTGATCGTCGGCACCATCACCTTGCCGTTCCGGCTGCTCGGGGTGCTGATCGGCTCGCTACTGTTCTCGATCGTCGTGGAGTGCATCGGCATGCACCTGTTCTGGAAGGACCAGGGCTGGCGGCACTCGCAGCAGATGTTGCAGTACGAACTTGGGCACCTGTCCAGCCACTTCACGCGCAGCGTGGTCGTGCAGGAGCCGGGGCGCACTGCGCACGAACTGGTGGATACCGGCTACGAATGGGTATTCGTTCGCTCCGGGCTGCTGGAGCGCATGAGCCAGACCGCCGAGCGCGCCCGCGCACCCAGCCACGGGCAGACGCGCAACTTCCGCTACCACATCAGCCAAGTCTATGTCTGGGCCGAGAACTACCTGATTGCCGCGGCCTTCACCACGCTCACGTTCCTGGTGCGCCTGCTGGTTCTGGTGCTCACGTTGCCACTGATCTTCACTGCGGCGTTCGTCGGCCTGATCGACGGTCTTGTGCGGCGGGACGTGCGCCGGTTCGGCGCGGGCCGGGAATCCGGCTTCATCTACCACCGCGCGAAGGCGAGCCTGATGCCGCTGGCCGTGCTGCCGTGGATCACGTACCTGGCCTTGCCGATCTCGGTGCATCCACTGCTGATCCTGCTGCCCAGCGCCGCCTTGCTGGGACTGGCCGTGAGCCTGACTGCGGGTAGCTTCAAGAAGTACTTATAACCACACACAGCACCGAATATCGACGTTCGGTGCATATTTAGAACCGAAGGAGATCAAGAGCTCTCCGTCCGGAGCAGCCACTCAATCTGTCGCCGTGCTGTGGAGATGATCTGTCCAAAGATTCGCTCCTCAACATCCGGCTCACGATTTCCAGTAGGAAAGTCGGCAGACCTGCCTCCACCGACCAACAAAACCTGAACAGCAGAGCCAACGTACTTTGTCAGTTCATGCCTATAGCCGATTGCCTGTACGTAATCACCGTGATTCAGCGCGTGGCTTGGCCGTTTGAATTCGATCAATAAGTACTTGCCGCTCAGATTCTCGTTGAGAAGCAGGTCAGGACGTTTGTCGGCCTTGTCTCCCGTATAGACCTTCCCAAGAACATCTTCCACTTGTCGCCGCAATGTGCTGTTTGAGCTGAACAGGGAATACTCCGGACCAAACACCCACAAGTTACGTTCCAGGGCTTTGTGCAAGACGGCCTCGGTAGTTGTTGCGTCACGAACAAGCAGTTCCAGTTGATCAAGAAAAACTTGGCGCGCTGCGGCTTGCTGAACCAGGAATGCCATCTCTGCCAAGCCAAACTCATCCAGCCGCTCGGCTACCCCTGCAACGTCGCTCGAAGTTGCTTCCGCAATGTGCTCAAGAAGAATACGGTAATCGGATCGTTCCATTGCCTCCAGCAACACATTCACCACCGGCTCGACCTTGCTCTCCGGTTCGCCGTAATACTTGTCGAGGATTTTCTTGATCGCCCGATCTGCAAAAACCCTTTTGTGTTCCGGCAGCGCTGAGAGTCGAGTAAGGATCGCTTTTTGCAGTCGAGCCTGTGCAAGCTGGATCTCTTGCCGGTACTGCTGCTCATACGCCTCCCGGAGAATGGGCTGGACGTATGCCTCAACCTCCTTCAAAAGTTCACTATTCTCAACGGCAGCATCCCAACCAGCCGTGATGTGATCGCGCAGTCCGTCCGCCTCGACTTCGCCGTAGAGCTTGCGAAGTAACTTGCGCGGGAAGTCATCCCGTTGATCCAAGCCAAAGAATCCTGGCCGCCCCACGGCCTTGCCATCCACGCGCAAGGTAATGCCAGGCTGACGCAATCCTGACTTGCCATCGCTGATAGAGAACCGCAGTTTCACCTTGCCCACATTTGGCAAGGACTGATCCTGCTCTGCATAACGCCCTGATACGTCGTCAACATCCAGACGCTTGTCGTCAACCGTGATCGCGAAGTCATCCTGCCGACCGTAATCCTGTAACAGGATCTGGCGTAGGCGGTTGGCCTCCGGGTAAGCCAAACCCTGGTGCAAGTCGTTGAGCGTAATGGTTGTCCCGTGGAGTTCGGGCGCGCACGGTTCGCTGTGCAAGCTGATATCCAACTGCTCGATATCTTCAACGCGCGCAAGGTCATCCAAGCGCAGCGAAATCCGGCACAGGCGGCCGCGCGCACGCGTTTCGAGCATCATGGTGGCCGCCGCCATGAGGCCAGAAAACTTGCCGATGCCTTTTCTGCCCTTGACCGGGCGGCTCTTCCCGGCGGTACGTTCTCCGCGCCGTGAGCGGCGATCGGATGCAATGGCCAAATAATGCCGCCGCAGCTCCTCTTCGGTCATACCGCTTCCATCGTCCTCAATGTCGATGGAGCCACCGCTCAGTGGCTTCGGGAGAGTGACAGATACGTGCTCGGCGTCGGCATCCCACGCGTTATCGACGAGCTCCTTCAACGCCCGCTCTGATGACGGGTATTCCTGACTCAGCAATGTGGCGAGTCGGGAATCAACCTGAAAACGCAGCTGGGCACGGCTCATATCAACGCTCCTTCAAATCAGTCCTTCACTTCGAACCGCAGGAAATCGGCCAGCCGCTTCGACTCTGCGATTTCATCGTGTGGCACCAGGATGTATTTCCACGGCTTGCCACCGACGTTTCTGGCGTGATCTGAAGCGTATTTGCACCAGCGCAATGCCGCCGCAGCCTTGGCGACGACTTCATCCGATTTCAGATCGTCGCGCTTCTTGGTCTCGGCCAGCAGGATGAACGCATCCATTTCCACCACGAAATCCGGCACGTACTCCGGCTGCTCGGTGCCGAGCTTGTAGTAGATCTGGAACTGTCCCTTCGCGGGCTTGAACCACTTGTTCGCGTCGCGTTCGAGGATGACGGCGAAGCGGCGCTCGGTGTCCGAGTCGAACTTTTGCAATGGGTAAAGGCACTTGGTGAACCCGCCGAACAGCATCTGCTTGATGCGGCCCACGTCCTCCACCGTTTCGCGGAAATGGCGCGGGGCTTGTCCCGCCGTAGCGGTGTAGTTGCAGGCTTTCAGTTCCGTGAAGCCGCGACTGACCTGCACCTCGAACTCGGTCGCTTCCTCGAAGAAGTGCGCCATCATCTGCGAGTGGATTTCCTTTGCGATGGTCTTGCGCTGCCCATTCAGCACGTTGACCGCCTCGGATTCCGAGAGGTAGCTCTGCAGGTGCCGCACCATCTGGCCCGCCAGGTCATAGAGCAGGTCGGCGTGGGTGAAGTAGTCGATGTCGTCGAAGTCCACCAGCGCGTGGACGATGTAGTCCTCCGGGCGCTGTTCTTTCAGGCCGATTTCCGCCGCCAGCGTAAATTGTTCGTTGGTGCGCAGCATCTGGCCGACGATCTCGCGCTCGCCCGGTTGCAGGCGAAGCTGGCTCACGTCCAGCAAGAACGGGCGAAAGCCGGTCGTGACCTCACCCTTGGGTACAACGGCAATGCGCGGGATGTCGATAGTCTGTTGCACCACGATCTCGGTGGTCTTGGCTACCACTTTGGTCAGATCAATCACCGGTGCCGCATCGTCCGCGCCTGCCAGCAGGTTGCCCTGCATCGGCTTCAGGCGTTCTGCCACCTCCGCTTGAATGACCTTCTGCACCTCGGGCGTGAGCAGTGCGCCACTGGTCGGCACTAGATCACGCTGCGTCTCCAGCTTGCCGATGACTTCGATCACCACGCGCGCCGCTTGCTTCTCGGCCTCGGTGGTGAACACCGGCGTCGGCGCGGGTTTTGCCTCGCCACCATCCGAGTCAGAGTAGGCAGCCGCCGAGGCTGGATCAACTGCGGGCGCGGCATCCGCCAGTCCAAGCCGCGCTGCAGCACCGGAGCCGACCTGCACGCTTACCTTCTTGTCGTCGGCACTGGGCGCGTCGAGGATGATCTGCTTCAGGCGAATCGGCGAATCGCCACGGTTGGCCTCGTCGATGATCTCCTGAAACTTGTCGTGGGCAACGATGTTCAGGCGATCCACCGCCGCCACGCCGGTGCGCTTGCCATAAGGCAGGCGCAGGCCGCGCCCGATGCTCTGCTCGATCAGCGTGCGCGCGTTGGCGGCGCGCAGCGGCACGATGGTGTAGAGGTTGGTCACGTC
Source organism: Pseudomonas sp. PA-4-8C (assembly GCF_021606625.1). Lineage (NCBI taxonomy): Bacteria > Pseudomonadati > Pseudomonadota > Gammaproteobacteria > Pseudomonadales > Pseudomonadaceae > Pseudomonas > Pseudomonas sp. PA-4-8C. Next base: position 8,225 of record NZ_WKCD01000121.1, on the reverse strand, counting down.
CCAGCCCTCCTTGAGCATGTTGACGTGAATCACGATCTCGGTCGGCTCGTCCACACTCTCCACAGCCAGCAGGCGCGAAATCATCTCTTCCTCTTCCGCGCCGGTGCGGCTGGAATCGACCTGGATCACCTTGCCCGCGTAACGCCCTTCGTAGAAGGCTTCCGATTCCAGAAGTGCCAAAAGACTCGCAGCGTGCGTGGTGTCGCGTGCGATGACGAGCATGAAGGGCTTCACCGGCTTGACACCGTTCTCGCGGGCATAAGTGAGCAGCTCGACCTTCGTGGTTTCGTGCAAGCGCACGCCGTCTTCCAGCTTGGTCTTCTCCACTTCTTCCGGCGTGTGGTCGCTGGCCTTGAAGTTGCGTTGGGTGACAACCGCAGGCTCCTTGACGAAACCATCCTCCATCGCCCGCGCCAGCGGGTAGTCCATCACCACGTTCTTGAACGGCACCGGCCCCTTGCTGCTTTCGACGAACGGCGTCGCCGTTACTTCCAGGCCGAACAGCGGCTTCAGCTCGTTGATGGCACGCACGCCCGCGCTGGCGCGGTAGCGGTGCGATTCGTCCATCAACAGCACCAGATCGGGCAGGTTCGCCAAGTGGTTGAAGTAGCTGTCGCCCAGCACTTCCTTCATCCGCTTGATGCGCGGCTCCTTGCCGCCGCGCACTTCGGAGTTGATCTTGGAGATGTTGAAGATGTTGACGCGCACGTCGTGGGCGAAACCCTGCGGTTGGTCGTCCACCGCTGCGCCAGTCTGGTCGTAGTTGTCACCGGTGATGATCAGCGGTGGCTGCTGCGCAAACTCGGCAATGCCCTTGAACACGTACTTCGGCATGTTGCGTGTGAAGTCCGTGATCAGCTTGTTGTAGATGGTCAGGTTGGGCGCGAGCACGAAGAAGTTGTTGATGCCATGCGCCAGATGCAAATAGGCGATGAACGCGCCCATCAACCGCGTCTTGCCGACGCCCGTGGCCAGCGCGAAGCACAGCGAGGGAAACTCGCGCTCAAAGTCCTCCAGCGTGGGGAACTCGGCCTTCAGCGTGGAAAGAACGGCGGCGATATCCCGCTCATGGCCCAAGAGGTCAGGCGAGGTTTCGAGCGCGCGAACCAAGCGTTTGAGAGATTCCTCCTGCGGCGGGCGCAGCGACAGACGACCGGTGACGGCGTGCAGGACACGGCTGTTCATTACTCGTTCTCCCCAAACAGACCGCCCTGATTCAAATGCGCAGCGGGCACTTTCCTGCTCTTGGTTTTCTTGTTCGCTCCGGCGGCTGCCGAGGCATCAACGGGATCGGGCTTGGCCATCGGCAGGTTCGCCACGTTGAGGCTGTAGTCGTCGTGGCCCCATTCGCAGCGGGCCAGCACCATCTTCGGAATCTTCTTCAAGGTCAGGTTCGGCCAGCGTTCTGCCGCCTTCGCCGCTGTCACGCCTCGGAAGGCAGAGCAGCAGACCAGCAGGCTCCGGTCGGAACCCACTTCGTCGGAGAGTGCCTGCAACTGGTCGGCAGACAAGTTCTGCGTGGTGACGTAGATGAAGTCGCGCTCGCTGGAGTGGCCGTGCTGCCACCACTGCACCTCGGAGGGTGCGTAGGTAAAACCTTCCACTTTCGCCAGCGCTTCGGCTAGTTGCGCGGCGTTGTATTCAGGATTGATGACCGGGTTGCCCCAGCGGTCGTTGACGATCAGGCTGGGCGCGAGGCTGTAGTAGCGGAAGCCGCCTCCGCCTTGCCAGTTCACGCTTTCCGTGACGCCGCCTTTGTCTTCACCGGCGATGACTTTCTGCAGGCGCGGAATGATGTGCGTGTGACAGTGCTCTCCCAGTTCCACCATGATCCAGCGAAGGCCCATTTTGTGCGCGACCGCGCCAGTGGTTCCAGAGCCGGCAAAGGAATCGAGGACAAGATCCCCGGGGTTAGTAGACATATCAAAAATGCGCTTCAGCATGTCTTCTGGCTTTGGAGTATCAAAAACATCTTCTCCAAACAATGTCTTTTGATGCGCCTTGGTTTGCCGTGTTGTGTCGAGGTCATTCCATATCGTTGGATAAGGCCGCGATGGACTATCCGGTGCAAACTCTCGGGTATACGGAATCCAGCCGGTTTCGCGCTTTTTCCAAATCAACTCGTTTTTTTCAATCAAATCCTCAACAGAGGTTTTCCCCATTGCCCATCGTGCCTCCCTGCCATCATCGTGAATCGGCAGTACTTCCGTTCCGTCAGGAGCGGTTAATGGAAAGAACATCGACGGACGGTCAGAGCGAAGGCTATTCTTGCCGTTCTTTTTCAAGAGACGGTCGCGATACGGTCTGTCAGATTCGGCATCTGGCTTACGGTACGCCGCCAATATCGAATCATCGTATTTCTGTCTGAATGGGCGAGATCCAGGAGTTTTCGTAAAACACAACAAATACTCGTGATCTGGCGTGATTGGTACTTTGTTATCGTTCGGGCTATCTACCTTTTTCCAGATAAACGTCGTGACGAAACAAGCTCGTCCAAACACCTCATCGCACAGCACCTTCAGGTATTGCGCTTCGTTGTCGTCAATAGTGATCCACAGCGAACCATCATCTGCTAGCAATCGCCGAATGATCTCCAGCCGGTCGCGCATCAGCCCCAGCCAAATGGAGTGTTCTAATCCATCGTCGTACTGCTTGAACGCGCTGCCTGTGTTGTAAGGCGGGTCAATGAACACGCACTTCACCTTCCCCGAGAACTCTTGCTCGAGAGCCTTCAGCGCCAGCAGGTTATCTCCGAAGATCAGCCTGTTATCGAAGATATCGTTCTCTGTAACGCGATGCGGGGCGTGGTACGACTTGTCCGGGTCTTCGAGCAGAATGCGCGGCTCCAGCTTGGGGCGCTTTTCCTTGCCGATCCATGTCAGTTCTAGTTTTTGCTTGCTCATGGCATCGCTCTCATAGTTGGGGTGCCTTGCCCGACAAGTAGTCGAGCAGGCGCTTGCGCGGATAGGCATCCGCCGCAGTATCGATATTGCGCAGAGTGGGTAGCGTTGGATCGGCGGTCAGCGCGAAATGCGTTTCCATCAGGTCGGCCATGAACGAGGCGACGCTGCCCTGATTGCGGAAGTAGGCCAGTGGCCCCTCGCCGAGCAGGCGTTGCCGCCCGAGGTCGAAGGTCTGCTGCCGCAACTCGTCGAGCGGCTGGCTGATCAAGCCGGGAATTGCTGCGGCGTCCATGACCGTCGCCGCGCCGATGCGTTGGCGCAGGCGCTTCATCATCACAGCCGTGATGACATGAGTGGCGTGGCGGTAGATCAGCTTTTCTTGGCTGCGCGCCGCCGCCTTCTGCTCGTAGTCGACCACCAGCGTGCGGATGGCCCGGTGGCACAGCACGGCGTTGAGCAGGGCCACGCCGGTCAGGGTGGCCGGGAACAGCGCCTGGTATTCGGCGGATTCCGGATTGGCCAGCCGCGCCGGTTCGCTTTTGAGCCAGACCGCGTAGCGCGGATCGTCCTGGCGCGAGGCGAGCGCGCGCAGCGCCTCGTCGAGCGAAATAGCCTGGAGGCCGGTGGCCGAGGCTTCCGGACGGTAGTGGTAGGCGAAGCCGAGATGCGCGATTTCTTGCCGCAACCGCTCCTGGTTTTCGTCCAGCGAAGCGAAGTTCGCTGTCTGCACTGGGTTCTGGTGGTTGCGCGCCTTGGTGACGCGCTTACCGAACGGGCCGTCCGCCGGGGCCTTGATCAAGGTGAGCATCACCTTGGCATCGTCGATGTTGCTGCCTGGATGCTGGGCCACGAACTCGGCGGCGGACGCGACCGTCTGCGCGCCGTTGATGATCGACAGGCCACGAACCTTGAACTTCCGGAACCCACTGCTGGGGTTCTTTCCCTTCAACTCAATCTCGTCGCAGACCGCCGTCACGCCGTTGTTGAGGTAGAAGAAGCTGCCGGGATCGTCGCGCAGGGTCGTCTTGATGGCCTTGTTGACGTCGGATCGGCTGCTGCCGAGGAAGTAGCGGATGTTGCGCTCGTACAGCGCCTTGCCCTTGTCCTTGTGCAGCGCGACCAGGTCGGTCAAACGGGCGATGCCGTAGTACGTCGTGCGCGGGTTCTCGACCTTCGCGTGCTTCTGCAAGGCGATGTCGGTATGAACCGGCGGATAGGCTTGCTCCGCCAGCAGGTCGCGGGTGATGTCGACTGCCGCGTAGTAGTCCACCTGCTTGTCGAGCCGCTCTTCGTCGAGATCATCGTCGTCCAGCAGCACTTGCAGCGCATCGATGGCCGACTGCGACACACCGTCCCCAGTGTAGGGCACGACCAGTTTGATGCGACTGCACGCATCGAGCGCGCCTTCGATCTCGGCCTTGCGGTTGTGGACGTTCCCATTGAACCCGGTGAAATCCTGCTTCAGCAGCAGCCGGATGCCGGTGCAGAACGATTGGGCTTCATCCTGCTTGAACTGCTCGGATTCCTTCAGCTTGGTTTGCAGGAGGTAGAGCGTTTCCGTGGGGGCGTGGTAGTGGATCGCATCCAGCCCCTTGTCGTTGAAATCGTCCACCACGGAAGCGGCGGCGTCCTTTGGCGTGATGTTGAGCAGCTTGTTCAGGGCGAAGGCGCTGAAGGCACGCGAGAGCTGCTTGGCAGCCTGATCCTCCGGCTTCGCCGCACCCAGGAGGGGCGGAAGGAACGGCACGAAGCGCTCCGCCAGAATCTTCTTCAGGACGGTCATGTGCTGTGGTTCAAGGGCCGCCATGTCAGTGGTACTTCCCGTAGCGGTTCTCGAATGCGGGTTTCGTCCCCTCCAAGATGGTCACGACAGCTTCGTTCAGCCCCGTGTTCTCGATGGCTCCCGATTCGTAGCGGATAGTGGAGTCCGATGCGCGGTCGAATCTTGCGTGGATGATTTGTTCGGCGTCGCACACAACCGCCAAATTGGGGTTGTGCGTGACCATGATGATCTGCCGCTGCTTTTTGGCTTCGGAGAGAACGGGAACGAGCAGACGGAACACCGTCTCGTTGTCAAGATTCTCTTCCGGCTGATCAAGAATGATGGGGGTTTTTCCCTTGTCCACCAGCAAGTAGAAGATCAGCAAGAGCGCGCCACGTTGACCAGGGGACAGTTGCTCGATCTGCGTGTCCTGGAAGAGGAGCGAGTAGCGAGGCTCAAGGAAGTTCAAGCCAAAGATGAGGTCATAGACGGCCGCGGCCGGCTGCCCCTTCTTCAGCAAACTGAAAATCCCGGCATCCGAGCCGGAGGCCTTCGCCGCTGCCAAAACCTTCTCCTGCAAGGAGGCAATGAAGGCTAGCGCCCCATCCTTGCTGTTCAGGTCATGGCCATCGAACAATCTTCTGATGGTCGCCGGTGCTTCGTCCTGCCCGCGAAAGTCACCTGCGGTCTGCTTGATCAGAGCAAACAACTGGTCGGCGATGGCGTCGGCGGATGCCGCCAGCGTTGCCTGGAACTGCAGCCTGTAGTCCTCGCGTATCAGGACATTTTTCTGAATCAGGTCTTGCACCGGCTTGAACAGTTCCGCACGTGCACGCCGCTGTGCATCGAGGGTATCGAAGATTTCCCCGGACAACTGCAAACGCCTCGCTTCCAAAACCTTGAGCTGCTGCGGAAGCTCCTCGATCTGCTCGATTCTGGTTTCCAAGCCGACCTTGGTCTCAGGGTCGGTGATTGAGCCGATGAGTTCGTCGCGCTTCGTGTTCCATTCCGCAAGCTGGCGCTGGTAGGCCTCATATTGCTGTTGCGGCGCGTTCAACTTTGCGGTGAAACCTTGCTGGGTTGCAGTGGCGGAATTGAGGACTTCCGCCAGTTTTTCAGCCTCGATCTTTATCTCGCCTTGCTTCGTCGCCAACTCGGTCGATTTTTCTTCCAGAACGGCGGTCTTGATGTCGATGGCGGCAAGATCGGACCAAGCGAAGCCAAGAAGATTGAGATCGTCGGAGACGGTTTTTTCGGCTTGATCGAAAGCACGTTGCAGCAATCTCAACTGCTCACGAATATTTCCTATGGCCTTTTGACGTTTGGCCAGTTCAGTGGTCTCGCCAGCGATCTCTTGGCTGCGCGTCCTGGCCGCTTCCGCCTGTTGACTTGCTGTCGCCAAGCCTTCAGCCGCTTGTTTCTGCTCGGGGCTCATAGCTTCGGTCGGCACCGCAACCTCCGCAGGCTTCAGCTTGTCGTGTTCCTCGATCTGCTTGCTCTTCAGCAGGAGCAGATCAGTGAGTTTTTTCAGTTCAATGGGTTGAAGCTGCTCCTCGATGCGAACGATGGTTGCGTTGGTCGATGTCAGTTCCTTCCGGTACTCACCCAATCGGTTCCTGAGCGATTGCTCCTGCTGCTCGGTCAACTGATCGAAGTCGAGTGCGCCAAGCCTCATTTCTTCGCTCGCATGGGAGAAGATCACTGACCTCAGCTCTTTCTCAAATGCGTTCGACTTACCCGATACGTGCTCATTGCAAAGCTCTTCGAAATAGCCCTGCGGGATGTAGCGGACAAGCTCGGCCTTCTCCTCTGAAGGTGACTCATTCAACGGCCTGGACTCGGTGCTTTCGTCTCGCCAGGTTAGCGTTCCGGTGAAGTGGCGAGCGGGCTCGCCGGTCTTGCCCCAAAAGCGATCCCTCTTCAAGAAGCTGAAGTGCTTGGACTGCTTGGAGTTGCCGAGCGTCGCGATGACATCCGCCAAAGCACTCTTGCCGCTTCCCTTGTTCCCAATAACAGCGACAAGATCGGGGTTCAGCGGGATGTCACAGCCATGCAGCCACCGCCCGACGCCAGCCTTGTCCCCTGTTTTGGTGATCTCGATCGACTCGATGTAGAAGGTCTTGTTGGACTCGACTTCTTGAACCTTGGGCGGCTTGTCACCAATGAAGGAGCGTTTCGCTGGCTCAAGAATGGCTTGCTTGAGGCCGTGGAACGTCGGGTCGGCTTTGATCCACGTCCTTTTCCCGGAGGGGAAGTCGCCATAGCCCCGCTTGTTGTTGTCGCCAGGTGTTCCAACGAAGCAGTGGGCGTCGCTTCCTGAGACTGCCAAGCGCGGAATATTATTCAGACCTGCTTGAAAATTCTTGAACCACTTGGCGTTGCCGGCTGTCTGCTCGCCAACAAATGCGCCACGCAAGTTGGTGTCTCGTGTCTCGAAGATCGGAGAAGTTTGAAAGAGGTTCATGGCATAGGCGTAGTGCTCTTGCCACCCGACCTCGGCCAGTCCGTCATTCGTATCAAACGGCATAAGGCCAATCGCGTGCTCGTTCGGGACCTTCCGAATCGCTTCCCTGTATGAGTCAGCGTTGATCTCCGCAATCACCGCCCCAGCAAGCAGAGCCTTCTCGTCGGAAGCATCTACATCGGCCTTTTTGAAGCCGTGATGCGTCAACTTGTCCTCGCCGACCTTCCTGGCAAGCTCTCTCAAGGCAGGCTCAGAAAGCGGCCTGTCCACTAACTCAATGCGCAATGCCGATATGAAATCCCGGAGCACCTGTTCATCGACCTCGTTCGAGAACAGTACGTGTGCGTTCAGTCGTCCTTTCATTGGCGCCGCAAGCCGAAGCTCGATCCCTGGAAGGACGAGCTTTTTTAGAACAGGGGCGTCCTCGTCCTTGAGACGACTACGCAGTGCGAGCCAACCGTCAAAGGTCCAGTAATCCATGATCGCGAACACAGCCGGTTCTGCCTTGTTCATGGCTTCGATCATTTCATCGACCAGCTTCTTGCTCTTTGCAGAAGAGAGATCGACATCGAACTTATCTCCCGACCAATGAAACGATGCTGGTGTATGGACATGCAGGTCCCACTGCCGCCAAATTGCACCCCGAGAAATTTCTCTTTTTGTCATCATGTCAGCCCCCACTCGATAGTGAACAGCGTGCGCTCTTCCACCTTTTGCTGGAGCTTCACCTCCAACTGACTGATTAAGTCGTTGCGCTGTGTTTCGACCTCATCCTGCCGATTGAACAGTTCCCGCCGCAGCTTGCTGCGCTTGCCTTCCAGTTCGCGCTGCTTCTTCTGCCATGACAGTTTTTCTTCCAGCGTGGGCGAGGTGGCTGCCGTGCGACGCACTTCCTTGATCTCGCGGTCGATCTCCTTGATTTCTTGCTCAAGGCCGAGTTTCAGGTCATCGGCCCAGGCGTCCAACTTCTGCACTTCCTGCTCGAAGTAGCCAAGGTTGCGTTGGTTGATGTCGCGCAGCAGCTCCGTCTTGCGCGTTGCCACGTTGGCTACCAGCGTGGCATCGCCTGCGTTATTGAACAGGCTCGCTGCCTGCG
>NZ_WKCD01000120.1:0-15006 GCF_021606625.1 Pseudomonas sp. PA-4-8C | reverse complement strand
TTGATAAATCTCTTCGCGATGCACGGCAACATCCTTTGGTGCGTTGATGCCGATTCGTACTTGCTGGCCGCTAACGCCCAGGATGGTGATCGTAATGTCATCACCGATGTTTATGCTTTCACCGACTTTGCGGGTGAGTATAAGCATGGACTTCTCCTTGAATTACTTTTAAGGACACATGTTTCAGACAGGGTAGGTGTCGGATGTGTGTAGCTTACTGCGAAGCGCTTCCCTGTGACTGCCTCTTTCTAGGACGCATAGAGGCGACATTAATTCCCATGGCGGTATCATACAGGTCGCGATACATGATTCGCATTGTTTAAGCCAACGTTTATGACGGCCAGAATAGACAGTGAATGGTAAAGTTGCCTCTTTGATCCTCAAAGGAGCAGGGCAGTGCGTAAAGTAGCGATGGCAATTATGGTGTTGGCGTTGGCCGGATGCGGTGAAGGTAAGTCGGTCGACGCCCCCAAGGCCAAGCCTGCCGTGACCGAAAGCCTGCCGCAAACCGGTGCGATTGCCGCTCAGGAATGGGATATACGGGTCGGCCCGCCGGACCATAAGCTGCAGGCGATCACCGACCTGACCGCCTGGTTGCTGGAACACGGATTCAATTTCTACATCGTGAAAGTCGACGGCAAGGATGAGGTGCTATTGGGCCCGTTCGCGACCAAAGCCGAGGCCGAGGCCAAGCAGGCGCTGCTGAACGAAAAAATGGCGCGGGCCAAGAAAACCGACACCGTGTCGGAGATTATCGAGCACAACGTCGCGCAGTAGCAGGCCAAGTGGGCGGGCACCCCGCCCACGTTCAGCCGCAGGCCTTCAGGTTGACCGGGCCGACGAACTCATTACCACGCCCCATCACGCAAGCCACGGTCTGGTTGCGCTGGCGCTCCCAGGTTTGCACCGGGTAGGTCTTGTTCCAGGCTTCATACAATTGCCGGTCCTGCTTCGACAGGCGCAGGCCGTATTGCTTGCTCATATAAAAATACGTGCGCGCGATCATTCCGCGAATGGACGGGCGCGGCATGACCTTCTTCGCCTTGAAGTCCACCTGGGTCAGGCATGAGCCGTACTGCCCGCTTTGCACCGGCAGCCAGCCAAAGCTGAAGTTGTTACGGTCGCCATTCACTTCGCCGATGCTCGGCACCAGGTTGTGCAGGTCTGCCTCGGCGCGCTTGAACACCTCATCATGGCGTGTGCAGTTTTTTCGCCCGCCGTTTTGCCAGCATTGGCGCAGATGCCCGATTTGCCAGGCCGGCACGATGTGTTCCCACTCAATGCGTGCGGCGCGGTTGGCGTTTTTACGCGGTATGTAACCGCAGGCTTTCAGGTTCACCCGGTTACCGGTGTATTTGCAGCCGCAATAGAATTCAGTGGATTGCGGCGCGTAGAGCTTCCAGGCGATTTTCTTGGCTTCGCTGAAGGTTCGAGGGGCCTGGGCGTTGGCGGTGACGGTGAAAAACAGACAGCACACAGCAATAAAACGGGCACTCATTGAATCAATCTTCCTTCGGCACAACCCAGAAAATCTGCACGCCACCGTCATCTCGATAGGCGAGGGTGACGTTGTCGTTTTCCGCAATCTCTTCCAGTAAACGTTGCCAATCGTTCTCCGGCTCATCGGGTAAACGGAAGATCAACGCTGCCTTGGCTTTCTGCGCGTTGGTCGAATTGATGATTTTTTGCACGCGAATGGCCAGGCGCTGATAGGCGTCAGGCGATGCAGGTGCTGCGGAAGAGGGCTTTGCCACAGAGCATTCCTTAATTGGCTGTACGCACATACAGTATTTAACTGTAGGCAATTTCGCAACTGCTTAAATCTCAAGAAGTTCGTCTGACAGCGAATCAGGAAGTTTGTTGAGAAGGGAAGGCAGGAACTGTAGGAGCGAGCTTGCTCGCGAAGAACGTTAACGATAACGCGTAAAGCCTGACTTAACGCGGCGCTATCAAGTTTTTCGCGAGCAAGCTCGCTCCTACGGGTGAATCAGCAGGGATCAGTACTCCCAGAAGATCCGTTGCAATTCTTTGCTGTCCTGGGTCTTGGTCAGGGCGACCATGGCCAGGATGCGGGCTTTCTGCGGGTTCAGGTCAAGGGCGGCGACCCAGTCGTATTTGTCGTCTGGCTGTTCGGCGTTACGCAGAACCATGCCACCGGCGTTGACGTGGGAAGAGCGAATGATCTGCACGCCTTGTTTACGCAGTTCCACCAGCGCTGGAACGACCTTGGACGATACCGAGCCATTGCCGGTACCGGCGTGAATGATCGCTTTGGCACCCGCTTGGGCCAGTGCTTTGTAGGCGGTGTCGCTCACGTTGCCGTAGCCGTAGGCAATTTCAACGTCAGGCAGGCTTTTGATGGTTTTGATGTCGAACTCAGAATCCATGGTGTGACGCTTGGCCGGCAGGCGGAACCAGTAGGATTTGCCTTCAACGACCATGCCCATTGGGCCCCATGGGCTCTTGAAGGCTTCGGTTTTGATGTTGATCATCTTGCTGACGTCGCGACCCGATTGGATCTCGTCGTTCATGGTCACCAGCACGCCTTTGCCGCGGGCTTCCTTGCTACCTGCGACCGCAACCGCGTTGTACAGGTTGAGCATGCCGTCTGCCGACATCGCGGTGCCTGGGCGCATGGAGCCGACCACCACGATAGGCTTGTCGGTTTTTTCTACCAAGTTCAGGAAGTAGGCGGTTTCTTCAAGGGTGTCGGTGCCGTGGGTGATCACGATGCCATCCACGTCCTTGTTGTCGGCCAGTTCGGCGACACGGCGACCCAGTTGCAGCAGGTTTTCGTTGTTGATGCTTTCCGACGCAATTTGCATCACTTGTTCGCCGCGAACATTGGCGATCTGGCTAAGCTCAGGAACGCCGGCGATCAGTTGTTCGATGCCGACTTTGGCTGCCTGGTAGGTGGCACTGTTGGCCGCACTGGCGCCGGCGCCAGCGATGGTACCGCCGGTGGCGAGGATGACCACGTTGGACAGTTTGGTCTTGCTTTCAACTTCCTTTGCCTGGGCGGCGACGGGGAATAGCAGCAGAAGGGCCAGGGCGCCCGGAATAACGTTCTTCAATGCAGATTTCATTATTTTTCTCTCTGGTTTTTGATGAGTGCTGTAGCAGGTTCATCTAGAACACCCGGGCGGTTCTGAACGCCGCGAGGTGCTGAGAAAGAGCAGGATTTGTACCAGGCTGAGCATGTTGGTATTTTTAAATTAACTTATTGATTTAAAACAATTTAAAGTGAGGTTTCGGTTTGATGGGGTTGGGCGCTGTCCGGCTTTCCGAACGAGAAGGGCTGTGGTGTTCGGTTGTCCGAAAGCGTTCACGATTTGTCCGGGCACCCTGTGTGATCATTCGCCACACAGCCTGTCGTTTCAGAGAACGGTCACAGAGGGCGATTTTGCTTAAACGTATCAGCTGTCAGTAGCTGAAGGATAAGCTTGGAGGGCGCCCATGAAAGGCTCGCTGCCATCGTTGACAAATCTCGACAAGGTTCTCATAGTTTGCTCAACGCAAACGTTTGCGAGATGTTTCACTGGGCCCTTAGGCACATCGTCACAGCTCGTATCAGCCGCCCAGGTGGGAGGGCTGCCGAAGGGGTCTTCGGTGCAAGCGTTGCTCACAATAATCATAAGATCGGAGTGAACCCATGAAGCTGCCATTTGCTGGACGTCTTCTTGCTGTTGCTGTGCTTGCTGCCGCATCCGCCGCTTTGCCTCTCTCTTCTGCATTTGCCGATGACGCTGCCAAAACGCCTACCGTGGGTTTGGTGATGAAGTCCCTTGCCAATGAGTTTTTCGTCACCATGACCGACGGTGCGAAGGACTACCAGAAAGCGCATCCTACAGAATTCAAGTTGATCTCCAACGGCATCAAGAACGAGACCGATACCAGCGCTCAGATCGCCATCGTCAACGAAATGATCAACGCCAAGGTCGATGCGCTTGTCATCGCTCCCGCCGACTCCAAGGCACTCGCCAGTGTGCTGAAGAAAGCTTCCGATGCCGGTATCAAGGTGGTCAACATCGACAACCGCCTGGACCCGGAAGTACTCAAAAGCAAAAACCTCGATATCCCGTTTGTAGGCCCGGATAACCGCAAAGGCTCCAAGCTGGTGGGTGACTACCTGGCCAAGCAGCTGGCTGCCGGTGACAAGGTCGGCATCATCGAGGGCGTACCCACTACCACCAATGCCCAGCAGCGTACCGCAGGTTTCAAGGATGCGATGGACGCGGCAGGCATGAAGATTGTTTCCACCCAATCCGGTAACTGGGAAATCGACCAAGGCAACAAGATCGCCGCAGCGATGCTGAGCGAAACGCCAGATATCAAGGCGCTGCTGGCCGGTAACGACAACATGGCCCTGGGCGCCGTCTCCGCCGTGCGTGCGGCAGGCAAGGCCGGCAAGGTGTTGGTGGTGGGTTACGACAACATTGACGCGATCAAACCAATGCTCAAGGACGGCCGCGTGTTGGCCACCGCTGACCAGGCCGCTGCCCAGCAAGCCGTGTTCGGTATCCAGAACGCGCTGAAGCTGGTCAAGGGTGAGAAAGTCGATGCCAAAGATGGCGTGATCGAAACCCCGGTCGAACTCGTCATCAAGCAGTAATCCTGGCAGTACCCAACAGCGCCCGCTCGTCCTGAGCGGGCGCCTGGAGATTTTCCTATGTCATCTTCCGCCCCGAACGCTGTCCTCTCGGTCAGCGGTATCGGTAAGACCTATGCCCAACCGGTTCTGTCCGACATCACCCTGACGCTTAATCGCGGGGAAGTGCTGGCGCTGACCGGTGAAAACGGCGCAGGCAAAAGTACCTTGTCGAAGATCATCGGCGGCCTGGTCACGCCCACCACAGGGCACATGCAATTCAATGGTCAGGATTACTGCCCTGCCAGCCGCACCCAGGCCGAAGCCTTGGGCGTGCGCATGGTTATGCAGGAACTCAACCTGCTGCCGACGCTGACCGTGGCTGAAAACCTGTTCCTGGATAACCTGCCAAGCCGCTGTGGCTGGATCAGCCGCAAACAGCTGCGCAAGGCCGCGATCGAAGCCATGGCCCAAGTCGGCCTGGACGCGATCGACCCGGACACGCTGGTGGGCAGCCTGGGCATTGGTCACCAGCAAATGGTCGAGATCGCCCGTAACCTGATCGGCGACTGCCATGTACTGATCCTCGACGAGCCCACGGCGATGCTTACTGCTCGTGAAGTCGAGATGCTGTTCGAACAAATCACGCGCCTGCAGGCTCGGGGCGTGGCGATCATTTATATTTCGCACCGGCTCGAAGAGTTGGCCCGTGTCGCCCAGCGCATTGCGGTATTGCGCGACGGCAAACTGGTCTGCGTCGAACCGATGGCCAACTACAACAGTGAGCAACTGGTGACCTTGATGGTCGGTCGCGAACTGGGCGAACACATTGACCTGGGCCCGCGCACCATCGGTGGCCCGGCCTTGACGGTGACGGGCCTGACCCGTTCGGACAAGGTTCGCGATGTGTCCTTTGAAGTGCGCGCCGGTGAAATCTATGGCATTTCCGGCCTGATTGGCGCCGGCCGCACCGAATTGCTGCGCCTGATCTTCGGCGCCGACCCGGCCGACAGCGGCACCGTGGCTTTGGGTTCGCCGGCCAAGGTGGTGAGCATTCGCTCGCCGGTGGACGCGGTCGGTCATGGTATTGCCCTGATCACCGAAGACCGCAAGGGCGAGGGCCTGCTGCTGACCCAGTCCATCAGCGCCAACATCGCCCTGGGCAACATGCCGGAAATTTCCGGCGGTGGCGTCGTCAACAGCCGCAACGAAACCGCTCTGGCCAAGCGCCAGATCGACGCCATGCGTATCCGCAGTTCCAGCCCGACGCAGCTGGTGTCCGAGCTGTCGGGTGGTAACCAGCAAAAGGTGGTAATTGGCCGCTGGTTGGAGCGCGATTGCGCGGTGATGCTGTTCGATGAGCCCACCCGCGGTATCGACGTCGGTGCCAAGTTCGACATCTATGCCTTGCTCGGTGAACTGACCCGCCAGGGCAAAGCGCTGGTGGTGGTGTCCAGTGACCTGCGTGAGCTGATGCTGATCTGTGACCGCATCGGCGTGTTGTCTGCCGGGCGCCTGATCGAGACCTTCGAGCGTGACAGCTGGACCCAGGACGAATTGCTCGCCGCCGCCTTTGCCGGCTATCAGAAGCGTGATGCGCTGCTCAACGAAGCCGCGCCTAGGAATACCCCATGAAAACAAGCATTTCCCCCGGTAAAACTGGCGGCAACTTCTATGGCCTGGGTACCTACCTGGGGCTGGCAGGTGCCTTGCTGGCGATGATTGCGCTGTTCTCGCTGCTCAGCGATCACTTCCTGTCCTATGACACCTTCAGCACCCTGGCCAACCAGATTCCGGACCTGATGGTGCTGGCGGTGGGCATGACCTTCATCCTGATCATTGGCGGCATCGACCTGTCCGTGGGCTCGGTACTGGCATTGGCGGCCTCGGCGGTCAGTGTGGCGATCCTGGGTTGGGGCTGGAGCGTGTTGCCCGCTGCTCTGTTGGGCATGGGCTGCGCGGCGTTGGCCGGCACTATCACAGGTTCCATTACGGTGGCCTGGCGTATTCCTTCATTTATCGTATCCCTCGGCGTGCTGGAGATGGCCCGCGGCGTGGCCTACCAGATGACGGGCTCGCGCACCGCTTATATCGGTGACTCGTTTGCCTGGCTGTCCAACCCGATTGCCTTCGGTATTTCCCCCTCGTTTATCATCGCGCTGCTGGTGATCATCGCGGCCCAGTTGGTACTGACCCGTACGGTCTTCGGTCGTTACCTGATCGGCATCGGCACCAACGAAGAAGCGGTGCGCCTGGCGGGCATCAATCCCAAGCCTTACAAGATCCTGGTGTTCAGCCTGATGGGGCTGTTGGCCGGTGTGGCGGCGTTGTTTCAGATTTCGCGTCTGGAAGCGGCGGACCCGAATGCCGGTTCGGGCCTGGAGCTGCAAGTGATCGCCGCCGTGGTGATCGGTGGCACCAGCCTGATGGGCGGGCGTGGCTCGGTCATCAGTACGTTCTTCGGCGTGTTGATCATTTCGGTCTTGGCCGCCGGGCTGGCGCAGATCGGCGCGACGGAACCGACTAAACGCATCATTACCGGTGCTGTGATCGTGATCGCCGTGGTCCTCGACACTTACCGCAGCCAGCGCGCCAGTCGGCGGGGCTGAGCCATGGCAACGATCAAGGATGTGGCAGCGCTTGCAGGTATTTCCTACACCACCGTGTCCCATGTGGTGAACAAGACGCGCCCAGTCAGCGAGCCGGTACGCATCAAGGTCGAGGCGGCGATCAAGCAGTTGGACTACGTGCCCAGTGCCGTCGCACGCTCGCTCAAGGCCAAGACCACGGCCACCATTGGGCTGCTGGTGCCCAACAGCCTCAACCCGTATTTTGCCGAGCTGGCTCGGGGTATCGAGGATTACTGCGAGCGTAATGGCTATTGCGTGATCCTCTGCAACTCGGATGACGACGCAGAGAAACAGCGCAGTTATTTGCGCGTGTTGTTGGAAAAGCGCGTCGACGGCTTGATCGTGACATCCGTGGGCGGTGACGACAGTGGCCTTGCCGCAGGCTTGAGTGCAGTGCGCACGCCCATGGTGATTGTCGACCGGGCGCTGGATGGGATCGATGTGGACCTGGTGCGCATCGATCACGAGGAGGGCGCTTACCTGGCGACCCGGCACTTGCTGGAATTGGGGCACCGGGACATCGCCTGTATCGGCGGCCCGGGGCATACCCGCGTGGCGCAGATGCGCCTGGCGGGTTACCAGCGTGCATTGCGCGAGGCGGGCATCGAGGTGTTGGCCAGTCGTACCCTGGAAAGCGATTTCACCAGCACGGGCGGTTATGCCGCAGCCGTACAGTTATTATCGCAACACCCGCCCAGCGCGATTTTCGCCAGCAACGATATGATCGGGTTTGGCGTGCTGCGCGCCGCTGCCGAGCGCAATGTGCGGGTGCCGGGCGAGCTGTCGGTCATCGGTTTCGATGACATTCAGATGGGGCGCTACGTCTACCCGGCGCTGACGACGGTCGGCCAGTCGATCCTGCAATTGGGTGAGACGGCAGCCGAATTATTACTGCAACGAATAGCAACACCCCAACTGCCGATCGATCAACGTATCGTGACGCCCAGTATTGTTTTGCGTGAGTCGACCGCGCCATTGGCTGATGTGTTCGCCCAATACCGCTGAACCGAATTGATGAGTACTGATGTATGCCAGCAAAAGTAGTGGTAATAGGCAGCTTGAACATGGATCTGGTCACCCGCGCCAGTCGCTTGCCGCGTGCCGGTGAAACCCTGATCGGCCAGACATTTTCCACTGTGCCCGGTGGCAAGGGCGCCAACCAGGCCGTCGCCTCGGCACGCCTGGGGGCGAGTGTCGCCATGGTGGGGTGCATCGGTACCGACGCCTATGGTAGCCAATTGCGCGATGCGCTGTTGGTGGAAGGGATCGATTGCCAGGCCGTCAGCACGGTGGACGGCTCCAGCGGTGTGGCGTTGATCGTGGTCGATGACAGCAGCCAGAACGCCATCGTCATTGTGGCCGGCAGCAACGGTGAGCTGACGCCTGCGTCGCTGCGAACGTGCGACGCTGTGCTCCAGGCGGCAGATGTGATCATCTGTCAGCTTGAGGTGCCAATGGAGACCGTTGGGTATGCGCTCCAGCGGGGGCGCGAACTGGGCAAGACGGTCATTCTCAATCCGGCCCCGGCAAGCGGGCCGTTGCCCGCTGATTGGTATGCCTCGATCGATTATCTGATCCCCAATGAAAGCGAGGCCAGCGCCCTGAGCGGCGTGACGGTCGACTCCCTCGACAGCGCCAAGGTCGCCGCGACCGCGCTGATCAAAGCGGGCGCCGGTAAGGTCATCATCACCCTGGGCGCCCAGGGCGCGCTGTTTGCCGACGGCAAGAGCTTTGAGCACCTGGTGGCGCCGAAGGTCAAGGCGGTGGATACCACCGCTGCTGGCGATACCTTTGTCGGTGGCTTTGCCGCCGCGCTGGCCGCGGGCCAGAGCGAAGCCCGGGCGATCCGTTTTGGCCAGGTGGCGGCGGCGTTGTCAGTGACCCGCGCCGGCGCTCAGCCTTCCATTCCTACGCTGCACGACGTACAAGGTTTTGTGCCCGCATGAAAAAGACCCCTTTGCTGAATATCGCCCTGTCGCGCGTGATCGCGTCCCTGGGCCATGGCGACATCCTGGTCATCGGCGATGCCGGCCTGCCGGTGCCTCCCGGCGTCGAACTGATCGACCTGGCCCTGACCCAAGGCATCCCGGACTTCATCAGCACCTTGCGCATCGTGCTTAGCGAAATGCAGGTGGAAAGCCATGTTCTGGCAGAAGAGATCCTGCTGAAACAACCGCCCGCGCTGACCGCGCTAAATGCGCTCACAGAGCAGGCTGAACTGGGCGAACGACGCCTGCTCAGCCATGACCAATTCAAGCAATTGAGCCGCAATGCCCGCGCCGTGGTGCGCACTGGCGAGTGCCAGCCGTATTGCAATATCGCGCTGGTGTCCGGCGTAACGTTCTAGCGTCCCCCCCCAATGACAAGGAGTGCTTTATGCAACGTGGTCTACCTACCCTGAAAAACCTGTTCCGGAGTGTTCTGCTTTTGTCCGCGCTCACTGCTGCAAGCGCCCAAGCGGCGGAAAAAATCGACCTGATCATCGATACCGACCCGGGTGCCGACGATGTGGTGGCCTTGCTGTTCGCCATGGCTTCGCCGCAGGAACTGAGTATTCGTGCGCTGACCACCGTGGCCGGCAATGTGCGCCTGGACAAGACTTCCCGCAACGCGCGCCTGGCGCGCGAGTGGGCAGGGCGCGAGGACATCCCGGTGTACGCCGGTGCGCCAGCGCCGCTGCTGCGCAAACCGATCTACGCCGAGAACATCCATGGCAAGGAAGGCATTTCGGGCGTCACGGTGCATGAACCGAAAAAAGGCCTGGCCGAAGGCAATGCGGTCGACTACCTGATCAAAACCCTGAGCAGCGCCAAGCCGCACAGCATCACCATCGCCATGCTCGGCCCACAGACCAACCTGGCACTGGCACTGACCCAGGCGCCCGAAATCACCCAGGGCATCAAGGAAGTGGTCGTGATGGGCGGCGCGCACTTCAATGGTGGCAATATCACCCCTGTGGCTGAGTTCAACCTGTTCGCCGATCCGCTGGCGGCTGAGATCGTGCTCAAAAGCGGGGTGAAGTTGACCTACCTGCCGTTGGACGTGACCCATAAAGTCCTCACCAGCGACGCCCGCCTGAAAAAGATTGCGGACCTGAACAACAATGCGAGCAAGGTGGTCAGCAGTATTCTGAATGAGTACGTCAAAGGCGATATGGAGCACTACGGCATTCCGGGTGGCCCGGTCCATGACGCTACCGTGGTGGCGTATCTGCTCAAGCCTTCGCTGTTCAGCGGCCGTGAGGCCAACATGGTGGTCGACAGCCGCGAAGGCCCGACCTTCGGCCAGACCATCGTCGATTGGTACGACGGCCTAAAGCAGCCCAAGAATGTGTTCTGGGTTGAGAATGGCGACGCGCAGGGCTTCTTCGATTTGCTGACCGAGCGACTGGCACGTCTGAAGTAAGGTGTTTTACCGGGCGGCGCTCGTCGCCCGGTTCTATTCGCGCTCTTGGGCGCCCATGTAGTCGGCCGGGTATTTCTCGAATATCTGGCCAATGAACGCTTGCGCCGCCTGGGTGCCCAGTTCCTTGACCAACAGGTCGATACCAATGATCGCCAGTTCTTCCGGGCTTCCGGGGCTGTAGGAACTTTGCCCTTGGGGCCACTTGGCTTTGATGTCGGCTTGAAGCGTTACGGTGGTCATGGAAATCTCACGGGCTGAAAATGCGTGGTAATGCACTGGAACGCCGTTCCAGAGGGGCGCAGTTAAGCATTTTGTACGGCGTTTGGCACTGCTACTTAGGCATGACGCAGAGGCTGTGCGACACTGTCGGCCTGTTAAATGGCCGGGAAACACCGCGTGCAAATCGATTTGAGCAAGCTCGACAACCTGACGCTGGAGGCTGTGCGCCAAATGCTTGGCAGCGCCAGTGACGACGAACATACCCAGCTGCGGGTGACCAAAAAAGGCGTCGCCTACATTTCTTCCGGCGTAGTCGGGGGGGCTGATATCGATGGCCTGCTGTTTCGCCTGGAGACCTGGGCCAAGGGTTCCGGTTATGTCGGTCTCGTGGCGGCCAGTGACGAAGTTTGGGTCATGCAGATTTTTAACGCACTGAAGCAGAATTGGCCTACAGCGACGTCAGACTATATCGACATCTACTAAGGGCGTTCATATCTAGTCACGATTGACAGGGCGCTTGCCAGCAGTGAGTCAGGCAGACTTGCCCACCAGCGGTTAACGTCTTGAAACCAATCGCTTTGACTGCTGTCGCACGATCTCTGTCCACTTTTTATCATAGGAGGCTTCATGCCTTGGAAGCTCGCATCATTCGGTACTTTGTTGGCTGCGCTCGCGTTGGCGGGTTGCAGCACCCCGGGTGCCTCTGAGCCAGGCAAAGCTGCCACTGCGACCGATGCCGGTCATAGCCGCTGTGAGTCGAAGGCTGCAGAGTTCGCCATCGGCCAGAAAGCCTCGCCTCAATTGCTGGAACAGGCCCGCACGCGTGCCGGCGCGCAGAATGCACGCATTCTCAAACCCAATGACATGATCACGCTGGAGTATCGCTCCGACCGCTTGAACCTGAACACCGACAACAACCTGGTGATCAACCGGGTTAACTGCGGCTGATGCGGCTTTTGCATCACCCATAAAAAACCCCGTCACATGGACGGGGTTTTTTTTAGCTCAGCGGAGAATTACTCGCCGCGAACCTGTGCAGCTTGCATACCCTTTTGGCCTTTCTCAGCCACGAAGGAAACGGTTTGGCCTTCTTTCAGGCTTTTGAAACCGTCGCTTTCGATAGCTTTGAAGTGTACGAACAAGTCGTCACCGCCACCTGTAGGAGTGATGAAGCCGAAGCCTTTTTCATCGTTGAACCATTTAACGGTGCCGGTTTGGCGATTAGACATGGTGTATCTCCAAGAAACATATATTTTCAGTAGTGCTGTGCTGCTCAGGCCAACTGGGCACACCGGGCTATCATAGTCGAAATGTTCGGCTTGGGAGCCCCCCCAAGGCACTGTTTGCTAATCAATCGCTTTGCGTTTGATCCATCATTGGGCTGAAAGCCCCTATTTACGGGGCTTTGCGACGACATATCAGCTATTAAAAAAAGCCGTAAAACCTGCATAATTTGTGCGAAATGGCAGTTTTCAGGCTGTTTTTCCAGCGAAATGGCCGTCGAATCGTCAGCCAATCTTACTTTTTCTTCACCACTTTGCAGGACGAAATAGCCGCGACCGCTTTGTTTTTAAGCTCCGGGCTGGCGTTCTGGTTGGTCATCAATTCCTTGATCTCGGCAGTGCTCAATTCGGCATTGATCTTGTCGGCGCCACATTCACAGTGGACTTTGGCAGTTTTGACGTCCACGTTCTGGCTGGCGGCGGCACTGCAGTCGTTGACGAAGGCGTCACGGGCGCCGGCTGGCCAGTTGGAAGGGGCTGCAGCGTGCGCGCCGAGGGAAAGGAGGCTCAGGGTAGCGGCGACAGCGAGGGTAGAGGTAAAACGCATCATGGGGATGCTCCTTTGGGTCGAGGACGAACGGCGATTCTCAGTGGCTTTGAGGCCCTACGTACAGCTCAAGTTCACTTTCACAGCTATAAAGCCATGAATTGCTCTTTACCCAACGCTTGGCCGACGCGATGACCGTTCATCTGTGCTAGCATCCTTGCCTGGCTATTTCCGGCGCGCCATTTGCCGCCTTGCCAGGTTCTTTTTGTTCACTCCAGTCACTCTGGTTCGATTATCGGTTGGCCGAAAGGCTCCTGCCGCTGTAAGGCAGGCGTTCATTATTGAACGGCCTGGTGTTGGATCTTGTACTGGCTCATCCCAACCCACGTGACCTTTGGTAGGGGTCACCACTAGGAGAGGAGGCGCCATGCCAACTATTACTCTTCCCGACGGCAGTCAACGTTCATTCGATCATCCGGTTTCCGTAGCCGAGGTCGCCGCATCCATTGGTGCAGGCCTGGCCAAGGCCACCGTGGCCGGCAAGGTCGACGGCAAGCTGGTTGACGCCAGCGACCTGATCACCAGCGACGCCAGCCTGCAAATCATCACGCCCAAGGATCAAGAGGGGCTGGAGATCATTCGCCACTCTTGCGCGCACTTGATTGGCCATGCGGTCAAGCAACTGTACCCAACCGCCAAGATGGTGATCGGCCCGGTCATTGAAGAAGGCTTCTATTACGACATCGCCTATGAGCGTCCTTTTACTCCGGACGACCTGGCGGCCATCGAGCAGCGCATGCACGCGCTGATCGAAAAAGATTACGACGTCATCAAGAAAGTCACCCCGCGTGCCGAAGTGATCGACGTGTTTACCGCGCGTGGCGAGGACTACAAACTGCGTCTGGTGGAAGACATGCCGGACGAGCAGGCCATGGGCCTGTACTACCACGAAGAATATGTCGACATGTGCCGTGGCCCGCACGTGCCGAACACGCGCTTTCTCAAGTCGTTCAAGCTGACCAAGCTGTCCGGTGCCTACTGGCGCGGTGATGCGAAGAACGAACAACTGCAACGGATCTACGGCACGGCCTGGGCTGACAAGAAGCAGCTGGCCGCCTACATCCAGCGCATCGAAGAAGCCGAAAAACGCGACCACCGCAAGATCGGCAAGCGCCTGAACCTGTTCCACCTTCAGGAAGAAGCGCCGGGCATGGTGTTCTGGCATCCGAATGGCTGGACCCTGTACCAAGTGCTTGAGCAGTACATGCGCAAGGTGCAGCGCGAAAACGGCTACCTGGAGATCAAGACCCCGCAAGTGGTTGATCGCAGCCTGTGGGAGAAATCCGGGCACTGGGCCAACTACGCCGACAACATGTTCACCACCCAGTCGGAAAACCGCGACTACGCCATCAAGCCGATGAACTGCCCGTGCCACGTGCAGGTCTTCAACCAGGGCCTGAAGAGCTACCGCGAGTTGCCGATGCGCCTGGCCGAGTTTGGTGCCTGCCACCGTAACGAGCCATCGGGTGCGTTGCACGGCATCATGCGTGTGCGCGGCTTCACCCAGGATGACGCCCATATCTTCTGCACCGAAGAGCAGATGCAGGCCGAGTCCGCAGCGTTTATCAAGCTGACCATGGACGTTTATCGCGATTTCGGCTTTACCGACGTCGAGATGAAGCTGTCCACTCGTCCGGAAAAGCGCGTCGGTTCCGACGAGCTGTGGGATCGCGCCGAAGCGGCACTGGCCGCAGCGCTGGATAGTGCGGGCCTTGCGTACGATCTGCAGCCGGGTGAGGGCGCCTTCTACGGTCCGAAGATCGAGTTCTCGCTCAAAGATTGCCTTGGCCGTGTCTGGCAGTGTGGTACCCTGCAGCTCGATTTTAACCTGCCGATCCGTCTGGGAGCCGAATACGTCTCCGAAGACAACAGCCGTAAACACCCGGTTATGCTGCACCGGGCGATCCTCGGCTCGTTCGAACGGTTCGTCGGTATCCTGATCGAGCACTACGAGGGCGCGTTCCCTGCGTGGCTGGCTCCGACCCAGGCAGTGATCATGAATATCACTGATAAACAGGCAGATTTTGCCGCTGAAGTTGAAAAAACTCTCAACGAAAGCGGGTTTCGTGCCAAGTCCGACTTGAGAAATGAAAAGATCGGCTTTAAAATCCGCGAGCATACCTTGCTCAAGGTTCCCTATCTCTTGGTTATCGGAGATCGGGAAGTCGAGATGCAGACTGTCGCTGTGCGTACTCGTGAAGGTGCTGACCTGGGCTCGATGCCCGTCGCCCAGTTCGCTGAGTTCCTCGCGCAAGCGGTTTCCCGGCGTGGTCGCCCAGATTCGGAGTAATTATTATTAAGCGTGAAATGAGACAAGATAAACGAGCTGCACCG